>CAYUWT010000213.1:0-1584 GCA_964448625.1 uncultured archaeon | reverse complement strand
AAGCATGCTGTTTATTATTAAAAATTAATATAGGATTCAATTAGAAGGTGTAGTTATGTCATTGGTCTGGAAACCCCAAAGGAATTCCCCCTGAAGCGATACAGCCTTCATCAATCCGTCCCTGCCGCCGAAGTAAATTAAATCCTCATGAATGCACGGGCTTGAAAATGAGTCGTCCTTGAATGCCATCATCCATATCTGCCTGCCCTCCTCATCAACCGCATACAGCCTCTTGTGGAATGAAGGCATGTAAACAACCCCTCTATGATAAGCGGGGTTTGCCAGTATGAGGCCGTTGGTTTCGAATTTCCACTTCAAGCCGCCATCAAGCCCCATAGCATACAGATTCCTGTCATAGCTCCCAAAATATATCGAGTCCTTCCCAAGCACAGGCCCACTCGCTATCTCGCCCTTCGCCGCAAACTTCCACAGCAGCTTCCCCTCCTTTGAGACTGCATACAGGTTCCTGTCCTCGCACCCGAAAATTATCATGTCTTTCAGCACAAGCGGCCGGGAATATACTTTACCGTTTGCCTGGAATTTCCAGAGCAATTCACCTTCCCTTGACACCGCATAAAGGTTATGGTCATGGGAGCCGAAATAAAGGATATCATTATCCATTGAAATGTAGCCTGCAATCGGGCCCTCAGTTTTGAAGTTCCACAATTCGTTTCCCTTCGTATCTATGCAATAAAGCCTCTTATCGCACGCCCCGAAGAATATCTGGTTGCCTGATGCAATGGGTTGCCCAAGCATTATGCTCCCGCCTTCCCCTATATTGAAAACTGCAGGCATGTGCGCGCTCCTCAAAGCCTGCACCATTCCGACAATCTGCAGGCTGTCGAAGTGGGAAGGGGCGAGATTTATATCGAAAGAAGGGACCTGATATCCTGATGAGCGGTACATATCAGTTACATCTTACAACAATGCTTTTTAAGCTCTACAGGCACATTATTGTTATATGGCGCAGGAACGGAACACAATGCCCATGAGCACAGCAGGCCTCGTGCGTTACATGGAGGAGTCCAAGGAGGCCATAAAACTAAAACCCGAACATATCATAATAGTTTCAGTTGTTATAACGGTCGCAGAGCTTTACCTACGCTTCTTCCCCCCGCCAGGGTAATGTTTCTGCATTGCCAAAAAGCTCGATTTAACCCTAATAAATACAAAAACCAACCCTGAAACATGGCAGGGACAGTTTTGCACATAGAGCTTGATTCCTTCTTTGCGGCAGTTGAGGAGCTGCGCCACCCGGAGCATGCTGGCAAACCGATAATAGTGGGCGCAGACCCCAGAATATCCGCAGGCATAGTGAGCAGCGTTAACAGCGCTGCAAGGAAGGCAGGCATAAGGAAGGGCATGCCCCTTTCGAAGGCACATGAGCTCTGCTCTGGCGGCGTGTTCATACCTGTTGATTTCGCTGCCTACAGGAAGGTTTCAGGGAGAGTGCAGAAAATAATATCCTCCATGATCCCCAGAGCTCAGGCCGTAAGCATAGACGAGTTTGTTGCGGAACTGCCTGAGAAGGAGCTGGCGGCTGCAGGCAGAATTGCTTTGGAGCTGGCCGAAAGGATACAAACC
>CAYUWT010000212.1:812-1588 GCA_964448625.1 uncultured archaeon | reverse complement strand
GCAGAAACTATAAGGGAGCTGGAGCTGTGAATACCGGCAGAGGGAGAAGAAATCGTTATGGTCGGGGGGGTCGTGTCAGGCTGGATGTTTATCTGTACGGGCTGGGAAACCCCTCCAGCAGGGCCAATCACCACGGCATCAGCATACACCGTGACCCCTTGGGGGGGAAGAGGGACAGGAGGGATGTTCCATGTAATGGTTGCTGTGCCTGCTGGGCTTAGCACGTTGTTTATATAATTATTGCTGATACCCAATGCCCCATATCCCTCGTTATAAGGCAAAAAGAGGAAATTCAGAAGAGGGTCAGTGTAAGAACTAAACGGGTAAAGATGAAAAGGCACAAGACCCCAGGGGGTGGGGATACTTTGCGCAGGAGGAGCAAGACTAAGGCCAAAGGCGATAACGTATGGCTGACCAGCGCTTGGCGGATGGGAAAGGGTAAGAGTGAATGTGGTCCCGGCCTCAGGAGTAGTGGTCGACGCTGTGAGCTGGGGTCCTGCCTGCGCTTTTGCGCCGGCAATAGAGCTGAGGATGACAAAGGCCAGAATAAACCCAAACACTTTTAAGCCATTCATAACCCTATATAGATGCATTACCTATGTATCCCTGATTTAAAAGGCTTTCCAGGATTATTTCTCCTTTATCTGGTAGTGAATTTTCATTTAAGGAGCAAAAACACCCTCTTTTGTTCCTGCTAATCCTGAAATCTGGAAAAATTTTCCAACAGGGAGGAAAAAAATTCCATTTTTTTACACGTTTCCTTATAAAGCTGGAAT
>CAYUWT010000212.1:0-802 GCA_964448625.1 uncultured archaeon | reverse complement strand
GGCTTCTGCTTGATCATTTCAGCGGACTGAGCGAGGAAGAACGAAACAAACTGACCCTTTATTTCAGCCCGCGCTTTCAGGTTTACATTTTCCAGTACCCAAACGGGGACTGGGCAGTGGGGTCTTCCTTCGGAGAGAACAAGGGTTTCCTCTACTGGCATTCAAGACTTGGCAAGTTTGTCGCGAGCAGGTTTGAGCTGGAGGGCATTATAAGGCTTCTTGACAGGGAAAGGGTTGTGAAGTTAGGGGATTAGCCACTCCAATATTCCGGGAAAAGATGCTGATATTTTCTGGTTCTTAGAAAAAAATAACGAACAGAGTATGAGGCTTATCTTATCGGATTATAAGAAGTTTTCGGGCTCACTTCGGACGTATGTATGCGAGAGCTTTGCTCTCGGCACACCGAAACTCTCTGAGAGTTTCGTGTCCGAAGCGGGACCTTAATGAGCGAGCCTCATAACCCTTGTTAAACTCTCCGAACCGAAGGTGAGGACGAGCTTCCGAAGGAAGCGAAGAGTGGCGGCGGCGTTTATATTTCACCAATACAAAAATATAACTATGAAGAGAGAATTCATCTATCCCTCAAAGAAATCCATAATATTCACAAACGAAATCATAAATATCATGTCAAACCGCAAAGCTGACCAATACAAATTCTTACAGCCAGACAGCTTCATTGATGAGATCATAAAGGAAACCAAAGAAACTGAAGGAGACGTTTATGACAAAGCATCTCTGCTCATGTGCAAACTCATAACAACACATGGATTCGCAAGCGGTAACAAACGAACCGGTTTCATCA
>CAYUWT010000211.1:0-1594 GCA_964448625.1 uncultured archaeon | reverse complement strand
TAGCGGCCTTTCACAATTATCAGCCCGCAGTTTTCGCATTTCACATTCTTGCTGCCGTGGGCTATGTTTTTGATTGTCAAGCTGATTCATATTGTGTAAAATAATAGAGTTAATTTTAAATATTTGTTAAAATAATAGAGTTAATATGGAGGAAGCTTTTCTGAAAAGAAAATTGGAAGATAAGGCAGGCAAATTCATCGGAAGAAAGGAAATTATAGGAATTAGGGGAGCCAGACAGACAGGCAAAACAACACTCCTTAAGATAATGGCCGATAAGATAAAAGGAAATAAGGCCTTTATCAATCTCGACCTTGCAGATTACAGGAGAGCGCTGGAGGATAACCCTCTCGATCTTGTCAGGAGATTCAAAAATCCGGAGAAGCTTTACCTTTTCCTGGATGAGATACAGCGGGTGAAGGATGGCGGGGAGAAGCTGAAAATAATATATGATGAGTTCCCGGATGTGAAAACCTTCATTTCGGGCTCATCGTCCCTTGAGCTGAAAACAAAAATCCTCCCTTTCCTTGTAGGCAGGCTGTTCCTCTTTGAGCTTTTCACATTCGGCTTTGAAGAGTTCCTGTCAGCAAGGGACATCAGGCTTGCAGCGCTGTTCAAAAGGAAACAGGCATCCCTGAAGAATTTCCTGGAGGGCAAAGGGGATATAGAGGCGCCATCCTTTGCCGGCGAATTCCTGAAACACTGGCAGGAGTATGCTGTCTACGGAGGCTATCCGGAGGTTGCCAAGGCTGCGGATCTGGAGGTGAAGAGGACTCTACTGAAAAACATCTTCAGCCTCTATCTGGAAAAGGATATAACATCTTTTTTCAGGGTGGAGGAGATATCAAAATTCGAGGATGTGCTTAAGGTGTTGTCATTCAACATTTCAAAGATCCTTTCATTTTCCTCCGTCGCCTCTGATTTAAAGATGGGGCACAGAAGAGTAGAAGATTTTTTAACAATCCTGCAGCACACATACATCATCCGTCTGCTGAAGCCGTTCCATATGAACATGGTCACGGAGCTGAAGAAATCTCCGAAAGTGTATTTTCTGGATTTGGGGCTCAGAAACTCCATACTGGACAATTTCTCCCTGTTTGGCAACAGACCTGACAGAGGCGAACTTGCGGAAAATTTTGTCCTCAGGGAACTCGTTTCTGATTTTGAAGGCTGGAAACTAAACTACTGGAGGACCACGGGAAAGGCTGAGGTTGATTTTGTGCTGAGCAGGGGCAGGGAGATAGTCCCTATAGAGGTCAAGCTCAGCGGGGAAAGGTTGGGCAAAAGCTTTTACAGCTTTTTGAATGTGTACAGGCCTGAAAGGGCTGTTGTTGTGACTCTGGATAAATTCAGAAGGATAGAAGCCGGCAAAACAGTGGTGTATTGGGTTCCTATCTACTATTTTTGAAAGCAGATATGGCTTTTGCCTTCCTTTGCCTCAAATGCAACGCTTCCTGCTGCTGCCCAAACCTCTTTTACACTGGTTATCTGGCCTTCTCTTCCATGAGCAGCTTCTTGAAGTTCTGGCAGCTCTTTGACATGTAGTGGGGCCTTGCGCCGCCTCTATAGCGGCCTTTCACAATTATCAGCCCGCAGT
>CAYUWT010000210.1:0-1601 GCA_964448625.1 uncultured archaeon | reverse complement strand
AGGGATGCAGCCTCATAGTTCATTGTCTTCGCATTGATTAGGTCAATTATGCTCCATGGTTTCTCCGCAAATTTCCTTATTGTTATTGTGTTGCCTGATGTGGAGATAGGGTATAGTGTTGAGTTAACTCTGTCGCCGGTTGTAAGGTGTGCATCCATCAAGGGCTTGAGCAAAGTTATTTCCTTGCCCACTTCACGGCCAATGGTTGTTGAATAGTGCCTTATTATGGCTTCATTCTGCAGTATAATATTGGTTTTCAGCCAACCATGCTTGCGGTGGTAAACCCATACCGGCTCTTTGGAGCTGTTTACCACTATTTCTTCCAGGTTAGCATCTTTTAGCAGAATTTCTATGTTTCCGAGGCCGACATTCTGCTGGATGACGTGGTTGACCAGCAGCTCTGTGGTGTTCTCGTCTATCCCGGGGAAATATTTCTTTATCAGAATCCTGATTTCCTGCTTGAACCTGTCCTTTATGTCAGTACCCGCATCCTCTTCGCTGACTGCGCCTATATTTACTCTTGATATGAATTCCTCGCGCAGTTTGTTGAGAATTCTTTGGGTGGTCGTACTTATGTTAAGGATGGAAATGTTATAGAGGGGAACAGTCTCCTCTTCTTCTGAATAGATGTTTACATCTACAACTATGCCCTCCACTTGAAGCTTGTAAGAATCAATTACTTTGACGTTTTCCTCTTTTGCCAAATCTTAACACCTTTTTATTGCTGGACTGTGGGAAGCCTGACCTGTGCCCTTGAGGCCGCCTTCAGGTCTTCAATCCGGTTATGTATGTCGGGCCTTGGCTGCTCCGGAACTTGCGGGAGTTGCAGTGGTCCTGACTGCCTGTTCCTAAGCATCAGGATGTTCCTGTAAAGCGCGAGAATCCTGTTCCTCACGTTTTGGCGCTCATTTATGTCGAGCGGCTGGAGCTGTATGTAGGCCTTCTTTATTCTCTTGTAAAAGGCGTAGGCCGCAGCATAGTCTCCCGAAGTTATTTTTCCCTGCGCCTCATTTATCATTGCGGTAATCTCTTTTATGCTGTTATTGTATGTCGTCGCCTTGCTTTCATCCTTACTTTCAAGGAGCTGCTCATAAGTGTCGATTATTTTTTCCTGCAGCGCGGTTTTCTGCTCGACGAATCCCTCTGGAAGCTGCGAGAAGAGGCTGTTGAGGCGCGAGTACGTCTGGGTTGCTGCCTCGAGTTGGTTTTGCTTTACCTGCTGTCTCATGGCGTCAAGCAAACCAACGATATTTGCCGATATTGTTTCCATTGACCTTTCTGCGGTGTTTTCAAGGCGCTGGGAAAGTGCTGTGTAAAGCGCTATAAGCCTCTTGTGAAGGCTGAATTTTTCCCTGAGGAAGCCGCTGGGCAGGTCTGCATACAACTTTCCCAGCTGCTTGTAAGTTGAAAGCGCCTGTATCATGTCTCCGGACAATAGGTATTTGTCCACATCCTTGAGCAGGTCTGTTATGCTTTTCGAGATTATTGTGAATCTTGACTTGAGTTTGGCCTGCCTTTCTTTTGCTATCTCCTCGAAAACCCTCAGGATGCTTTCTTTCAGCTTGCGCTTTTCTTTTGCGAAGCCTCCAGGCAGCCGCTCG
>CAYUWT010000209.1:0-1624 GCA_964448625.1 uncultured archaeon | reverse complement strand
TTTTAAAGGTATGTTCACACTACTTTCACATTACCTTCATGCATCAGCTTTTTTAAGCCTGCATAGAATTATGATTGTATGAATGTGCGTGAAAGCTACCCGGACATTAATGTTCGGGGAATTGACTATGACGGAGCTGCTCAGGGATGGGACAGAAATCCATTTGCATTCACCATATATTCTTACTTCTTTGTGGGGTATGATGATGAGAAGGCCATGATAAAGCGCTGCATAAGCAACGGTGAAAAGCTGTGCCTCATTCTTGGTCCCACGGGATCGGGCAAGACCACATTCCTCAGGCACATGCAATCAAGCTTTGATGACGTGAAGGTTCTTTTTTTGCCAAAACCGCCAAAGGAGCCGGAGGACTGGCTTCTTGTCTTTTCCCCTCTCATTAAGAGAAGGCTGTTCCGCCCCCCGGCACCTACGCTCTACACCCTCCCCTCCGCAATCAACAAAAGGCTGGGGAAGGAGAGGCTGCTGCTTTTTGTTGATGAGTGCCATGAGGCTACCACCGAGTCGCTTGAATGGCTCCGCACCCTTGCGGATCACATAGAAAACATGACAGTGGTCATAGCCGGCCTGCCTGTTTTCGAAAACCAGCTGAAAGAGAGGCTTGAAACGCTTATGAAAAGGGTAAGCCTTACCATAAGGTTTACCAACCTGACAAAATCGGAAACAAGGGAGCTCATAAAGCGCAGAATAGAGGCCGCAGGGGGGAGGGATATAGAGCCCTTTACCTCCGATGCGGTGCAATACATATATGAGAGGACCTCAGGCTTTCCAAGGGAAGTATTGAGGCTCTGCAGCGAGATATACACGAAGGCCGCTGAAAAAAACATAACCACCATAGACATGGATTTCCTGGCGGAGTCTGCGAAAAAAGAGGCGCAACGCGTCCCATTTGACAGCCTGAGTGCATTGCCGGAAAGGCAGAGGGCCATCCTTTCGATACTTGCTTCAAAGGGCCCGCTGTCGCCTGCTGGCCTTGCAGATAATTTCGAAAGCGAGGGCTACAAGAGCAAAGGAAATGCAGTGCGCTCCATGAACAACATACTGAAAAGGCTTATGCATGACAGCTTCGTGGAGAGGGAGAAGGCCGGCAAAGGCTACAGGTACAGGGTTGCTGCAAAATATTCCACAGTCCTTGTCAATACGTGATTTTTGGCTATAAGCCTTCAGCTTATGGGCTGCTACATTATCATCAGGGGGCCTCTGGGTGCTGGAAAATCAACGCTGGCCCAAAGGCTGGCGGAAATATTGCATGGTGAATATGTGTCAGTAGTCTTGAAAGGCACGGTTTAAACAGCGCCAATCATTATAAGGGTATTCCTGCAGAAAATTTTATCAGAGCGAATGAGATAGCCCTTCCTAAAGCAAAGGAAAAACTGAAAAAGGGCAAAGCAGTCATATTTGACGGCTGTTTTTATCATAAGGAGCAGCTCAGGCACCTGATTCAAAATTTACGCTATCCTCACCATGTTTTTACTTTGAAAGCGCCCGCTGAGGTTTGCATTGAAAGGGATGGCAGGAGGGAGAAGCCCTGCGGAGCGGGTGCAGCAAGGGCTGCCCATAAGCTGTCTCTTATACACATCTGACGCTGCCGACGATCTTACGCGTGTAG
>CAYUWT010000208.1:0-1637 GCA_964448625.1 uncultured archaeon | reverse complement strand
TTTATTATATTTTTGGCTAAGTCAATGGCTGAATATTTTGATGTTCTTTCCCCTGTTCCAAGAATTATTGCAAGCAAATGGGCGTCGGAAAGATTTTCAGCACCCATTTTCGCCAACATTTCTCGTGGTCTTTGCCTTTCTGGCCACTGACTTATTTGCGATTTATAGAGAATTCGTTTCTTTTGTTTTTTTGATTTCTTTTTCTTCGCCATAAGAGAGATGCCTGTCCTGCAATTGCATCAAAACCGTCAGCCAACCCTAATAATGCTGTAAAGGACTATAACCTCAACGAAAATAATCGCAATCGTGTTCATCACTTTTATCAGGGGGTTTATCGCGGGTCCGGCAGTGTCCTTATAAGGGTCTCCCACGGTATCCCCCACCACTGCGGCCTTGTGAGCCTCCGAGCCCTTCCCCCCAAGGTTCCCTTCCTCTATATACTTCTTCGCATTGTCCCATGCGCCCCCTCCCGTAGCCATCTGTATCGCGAGAAGGAAGCCTGAGATTATCGAGCCGATAAGGAGACCGCCTAGGGCTACGGGGCCGAGTATAAGTCCCACTGCGAGCGGGGCCAATACTGCAAGCAGCGCAGGGCCAGTCATTTCCTTGAGGGCTGTTTTGGTCACTATGTCAACCGCTTTTGCATAATCGGGCTTTGCCTTCCCTGTCATTATCCCGGCCTTGAACTGCCTTCTGGCCTCTTCCACCACGGAGAATGCCCCTCTCCCAACCGAGCTTATGGTCATTGAGGAGAAGGCAAAGGGTATGAGCGCGCCTATAAGCAGGCCTGCAATGACAAGCGGGTCGCTCAGGCTGAATATAAGCTTCTCTGTTATCCCCTGGGCGGCCTGCACGTTCTCAACCTCTATTATGTAGGCTGCGAACAGTGTAAGCGCCGCAAGGCCCGCGCTCCCTATAGCGAAACCTTTTGTGACTGCTTTGGTTGTGTTGCCGACAGCATCTAATTCATCCGTGACCTTCCTCACCTCTTTCCCGAGGCCCGACATCTCCGCAATCCCGCCTGCATTATCTGTGATGGGCCCGTATGTGTCCATTGCTATTATCACCCCTGTGAGGCTGAGCATCGCCATAACAGCAATAGCAATCCCATAGAGTCCTGCAAGCCAGTAGGAAAGCAGTATCCCTGCAACTATTATGAGCACTGGAGGCCATGTAGCCCTGAGCCCTACAGCCAGCCCTGTTATTATGTTTGTCCCGGGTCCGGTCTGGCTTGCCTTCGCTATGCCCTGCACAGGCGGATACCTTGTGCCGGTGAAGTATTCAGTAACCGCAAAAAAGAGCAATGCGACCGCTAAACCTACATAAGAGGAGAGCACATGATTGAAATTGGGTATAAGTCCCCATATGTGGAAGAGGTAGAACATTATGCCTGCGATAACAGCGGAGGCGATGAGCCCCTGGTAAAGGGCGCGCATTGCTGTTGTCCTGATCCTCACGAAGAACACGCCTATTATGCTCGCTATTATTGCCCCCGAAGCTATGAGCAGTGGTATCCCAACACCCGCCTCCCCGAGTGTGAGGAAACCAAGAAGCATTGCGGCTATTGTGGTTACAGCATATGTTTCAAACAAATCAGCTGCCATACCTGCGCAATCACCCACGTTGTCTCCCACATT
>CAYUWT010000207.1:0-1672 GCA_964448625.1 uncultured archaeon | reverse complement strand
ACATATACTTTATGAAAGACCTAAGGCAGTTCAACAGCCTGCTGAATGCTGTAGTGCACGGACTGAACCAGAATTCAACTCCCTTGTCTCCTCTGAGAGGATCGCCTCTGTCTCATTACCCACCGGCATCTGTAATCTTCAACAGCGGATATGTTGCAGAGCTCATGGCCAGCAGCAGGCTTGCGACGAGCGTTTTATCAGGCGAGCATACGTACACGGCCGAGTTGGATTCCCTCTGTCCCATTTACACAAAAAGACAGGCTGTAGAGCTTCCGCAGGATTATGAAGCGCGGGTAAGAGAGCTTGCCGCAGAACTCAACGGCTTCAGGCTGGCCACAAAAGCGGAGCAGGGGGACAGATATAGACAACATTCTGTTTATGTGTCGACGCCGCTTTCACCTGAGGAAATCGGTGTTCTGGCAAACGCGAAGAATGCGCAGGCTGCGCTCCGGAAGGGAAACATATGGCTGCTTTTGTCTCCCGAAATTAGAAGGTTCGGAAACTGTCGCTATCACCTGAAATCAAGGGCAGAAAGGGCCGACGATTTTGTATTTCATCTTTCACGATTGTACGCAAATCTCGAAGAACTAATCTGAGAAAGCCTATTTCCACAAAATCGGGCCGTTGCGATAGACGCTTACGCAGAATTTCTGCTTTTCCCGAGCCAATATTCTATAAGCTCCCTTGTGGGCCTGTTCAAATCAAGCTTTAGCGCCTCATGCGGTTCTGCCCATATATACTCCTCCGCTTCGCTGTTAAGCGTGACATACTCATTCTTTGCCTTGCATTGCGAATTTATGGAAACGAAATGCGCCTCCTCCCAGAAATCCTTTTCGCGTATCAATTCCTGAACCTTAAGGAATTTTATTTCCCTTGTCTCAAGGCCTGTTTCTTCCATCATCTCCCTTTTAAGCGCCTCCTCTATAGTCTCCCCATACTCCATTTTGCCGGCAGGTATGCCCCATTTCCCCCTCCACTTTTTTGACTTCAGCAGCAGGACCTTGCCCTCCTGATTGAAAACAAGGGCCGCAACAGTCACAACCGGCCTTTCGCTGCTCATGGCTGCTCTATGAGGCTGAGGAACTCAAGCCTCGTCGCTTCCCTCTCCCTGAAGAGCCCCAGCATGCACGACGTCTTCATGACGGAGTTCTGCTTCTCCACTCCCCTCATCATCATGCACAAGTGTTTAGCCTCTACAACCACCCCAACCCCCTTTGCCTCTGTATATTTCATTATTGCCTCAGCAACCTCTCTTGTAAGACGCTCCTGCATCTGCAGCCTTCTTGCAAAAACCTCCACCACCCTCGGTATCTTGGAAAGCCCTATGATCTTCCCATGCGGTATGTAGCCCACATGGCACCTGCCTATGAAAGGCAGCAGGTGGTGTTCGCACAGCGAGTAGAGTTCTATATCCTTGGCAATTATCATGTCCTCGACCTGTGAGGTGAATACAGCCCCGTTTATAGCCTTCTCAGCATCCTGCCCATAGCCCTTTGCAAGGAACTTCATGGCCTCTGCAGCCCTTTTGGGGGTATCCCTGAGCCCTTCCCTCCCGGTATTTTCCCCTATCCCTTCCAGCAGCTCCCTGAATGCCCTCTCCAGTTTGTCAGAATCCATACTGGCAGCCCCGCGGAACTATTGGCGCAGTCTTTTATAAACAGCAACCTTCTGC
>CAYUWT010000206.1:0-1685 GCA_964448625.1 uncultured archaeon | reverse complement strand
CTACACGCGTAAGATCGTCGGCAGCGTCAGATGTGTATAAGAGACAGGGTTGGGCGTTGGGTTTGAACCAGACTATGCTGTTATTGATTTTGATCTCCGGATGGAATTCCTGTATTATAAACCCTGTCTGGTATATGCTGTGAAAAGTCCCGCAAATCCACAAGCTTCCGCCATGTTTTAGTATTCTTATGCATTCATTTATCCATTCTCTATTAAATTGAAAAAATTCGTCCTTGGAAAATATGTCCCATTCCTCGTGCATTGTCACATGTTTGCTGTATTTCCATCCCAAACCTTGTTTCTTGGACATGTTATAAGGCGGGTCTGCAAATACAAGGTCTATAGAATTATCCGGGATTGTTTTTAGGACATCTAATGAGTCACCTAAAATTATCCTGTGGGTTGTTTTCATATTTTCTATTATTTTAGACCCTTAAAACCTTATAGTGGGGAAATGGCCGGTAGGGCCGCTACTATTTTACAGCAAAATCCTTCAATGGCTTCATGCTTCTCTTTTCCAGTCCCGAAACCCTCACCCCCACAAGCCTAACCTTCTTCCTCTCCTCCAGAAAGGGCTTTGCCAGCTCCTTTGCTGTTTTTTCAAGGATTTCGAGGCTGTCCGTGGGCTTCACTGTTTTCGCCCTTGTGTGTGTTTCGAAGTTGGAGAACCTTATTTTTATCCCGATATTCTTGAAGAAATAGCTGCTATCGATGACGGCTTCATGCACATATTTTGAGAGCTCTTCTATCGCTTTCAGTATGGTCGCGGGATTGCTTATGTCTTTCTCGAAAGTTACCTCCCTCGATATTGATTTAGGTTCCAATTCCTCTTCCACTGGCCTGTCGTCTATGCCGTTGGCAAGCCTGTGCAGTTCATATCCGGCCTTTCCGAACAAATCAATGAGGGAGTTTGCATCCATTCTTGCAATATCCCCTATGGTTCTCATTCCGGCTTTTGCAAGCATGGGTTCTGTTTTCGCCCCGATGCCGGGTAGCCTTCCTACATGGAGAGGCCATATTTTGACAGGAATTTCAGAAGAGATAATTATTGTAATCCCGTCCGGCTTTTGCAAATCGGTTGCCAGTTTTGCAACAAGTTTATTGGGGCCTATCCCTATCGAGCAGGTAAGTCTTTCCTTTTCCGATATTTCCTTTTTTATTTTAAAAGCGAAGGCTTCAGCTTCAGAGAATGAGGAACAAAAGGAAACATCCATATATGCCTCATCAATGCCCGCCTGCTCTATTTTCCGGGCATGATTTTTCAGAATGCCCATTATCCGGGCTGAGGCGTCTATGTAGGCTGGAAAGTCGACTGGGAGATATGTCCCATTGGGACAGAGCCTCCAAGCATGGGAAATCGGCATGCCTGAATGAACGCCAAACCTGCGCGCCTCATAGTTGCAGGCCGATACCACCCCTCTTCCTCTCCCTTCCTTCGGGTCGGCGCCAACTATCAAGGGTTTTCCCTTAAGTTCAGGTCTCCTCCTTTCCTCAACTGCCGCGAAGAAATAGTCCATATCCAGATGCATGATGATTCTGCCGGCCATATTGAGGTATAGCCAAGAGGCTTTAAAGCAGCGTGCAAATGCAAAACAAGCTTAAATGATTTCCAGCCAATCAGTAAATTATGGGGACGGAGGAAATAGACCTTGCGGAGGCCGGATACATACAAAAGCACTGGAAGC
>CAYUWT010000205.1:0-1704 GCA_964448625.1 uncultured archaeon | reverse complement strand
CAATTTCAATATTGGGTTGCGCACAAGGTCCGCATCAATAAGGGCAGGCGACTTGGAAAAACTGATTGATGGAGCCATTATTTTCGGGTGAGAGAACCTTTAATTATCCGAATGAGATTATAACTATGGGCCCGTAGCTCAGCTGGATAGAGCGTCTGAAGACACAGCCCGCCTTCAAAACGAGCTTGAGGGGCGGGAAACTGACCTTGAAGCCTTGAATAATATGCGAAGATAGCCGGGATGTGTTTGGCGCCGCTTCGGTCTGGCAGGGAGCAACCAGAAGGTCGTGGGTTCGACTCCCTCCGGGCTCATTTAAGCCTTTTCCAGATGAGCCGAATAAGATACATGGATAAAAATCCTCGTTCCATTATTGAATAAAGCGTCCCGCATACAAATTAAGCTTGTATGCGAATGTAGTTACCCGCATGCGAATTTAATTTTGTATGCGAGCAGTTGTAGCTGCCCCTGTGGCTCAGTGGTTAGAGCGCCGCGCTCATATGCCAATATGAGATTTGAGGCAATTCTATTTGCCTGTGAGAGCTAAGAAACGCGGAGGCCGTGGGTTCAATTCCCACCAGGGGCAAAAAGTGCGGAAAATTATTCAGGGCACTCCCCTTCAGTCCAGTAAAGCACATTCTCGTTTCCGCATGCAAAGCAGCTGTTGGAAAAGGTTTGCGCGCACGGGTACCTTATACATTGTATCTTTTCCGGGTTGAACCATCCGCACACAGGCTTGTATAGCTGTATGCATATTTCAGCCTGCCTGCTTTCCGGAGTGCAGTAATTCTGTTTCTTTTCATCTTCTGTTTCATTCCCTATTTCATTGCCACCGAAAGGGCACGGAGCAAACCCGCAATTGGGAGGAACCCTCTCCACATAAGAGCCATCAGGGCAGAGCTTCGCCTCTTGTGTGCATGCAACAGGCTGGGCTTGTTGAACACAGCCTGATAACAGAAGAATAACGGGAATGAGGAAAATATGGAATGGTTTCATAGCATCACTTAACCAGATTTATAAGCAGAGCCTTCTGCGCATGGAGCCTGTTCTCCGCCTGGTCGAAAACTATTGATTGCTTCCCGTCTATCACCTCTGCAAGCACCTCCTGCCCCCTGTGCGCAGGGAGACAATGCATGTAAACCGCATTCTTCTTGGCAAGGGCCATTATTCTGCCGGTAATCTGGTATTCCGGAATGAATGCCTTTAAACGTTGCTGCTCCTCCTTCTCATCCCCCATGCTCACAAAGGTATCATTGTAAATCACATCAGCATTCGTAGCTGCCTCCTTTGGATTATGCGTTATTTCCACAGTGCAGCCAGAGGAAGCTGCAATTTTTTTAGCTTTTGAAGCGATTTCGGAAAGCGGCTCATACCCTGCAGGGCAGGCTGCAGTTATGTTTATCCCGGCCATAGCGCAGCCGAGGAGAAGCGAGTTGCACACATTGTTTCCATCCCCTATGTATGCAACTTTCAACCCCTCCAGCCTCCTGAATTTTTCTCTTATCGTGAGCAAATCCGCAAGTGTCTGGCAAGGGTGTTCAATATCGGAAAGCATGTTCACAACAGGTATGTCTGCATTGTTTGCCATAACCTCAAGGGTTTTGTGCTCAAAAACACGCGCGCATATGCAGTCCACATACCTTTCAAGCGTGCGCGCAAAGTCCTCTATGCTCTCCCCCCTCGAAAGCTGCGTTCCCCTCGAATCAA
>CAYUWT010000204.1:0-1724 GCA_964448625.1 uncultured archaeon | reverse complement strand
TGAAAGAAAAAGGCATGCCGAATTATTTCGGCGCGCAGAGATTCGGCACGCATGGCGACAACCATATAATTGGAAGGCATCTCGTCAAAGGAATGCCCGGCGCCGCGCTGAAGACCATAAACAGCCACGGCAAAAATTTTGGCGGCATCCGGGAAGTAGGGAAAGCCAGGCTCAAGTTCTTCGTGAACGCATACCAGTCTTTCCTGTTCAACGAGATGCTTGACGCCTACATAAAGAAATACAGGAAACCGCACTACAAAGACGTTCCAATTGTTGGCTTTAATACTAAAGTAAAAAAAGACCCGGTAGGAAAACTGCTGCAGGCAGAAATGGAGAAGGAAAAAATAAAAACAAGTGATTTCAATATTGACTTCTTGAGGATCTGCTGCCTTGGAAGCTCAAGACATGTCTTTGTCAGGCCGGAGATGGAGGATGTCAAAATACAAGAGGGTGATGTAAAGATAAAATTCACGCTGCCAAAGGGAAGTTATGGGACTGTACTGCTGAATGAACTATGCGGATGAATCAAACTTGGTTGCCCTGATGCTTCTTCCAGACGTTTGAGCCGCGTTTGGAGGACGCCGACTCATATGCGAGGGCAAGCGCCTGAACTGTAAACATGAGCCAGTAGTACGGGAACATGACAACATAAGCGAGCAGCTTCCAGCTGTAGACCGAGAATTTTTTAAACGATGCCAGAAGATAGGCAAATGACAGGGACCAGGAAACCAGAACCGACGCGAGCAGCGGCGTCAAGGCGTAGGCGCCCGTATAAACCTGGTAAAACAAATCCAGTATGCCGTAGACAGTAAACCATTTCAGCAAAAAGACCAGCGTTCCTGCAGAGAGGATGCTGGTCACAGAACCCAAGTAGGAGGATGCTATCCAATAAAGGGCGAATGGCAGGTAGAGCAGGGCGAATGCGTACCAGAAAAGGTGCATCGGAAAGCTGTACATGCCGACAGTGCTTGTCTTCGGGGAAAATATTATATCCGAGTGCTTCTTCGCGACCTGCACTGTCCCGCGGCCCCACCTCATCCTCTGCCTCACGAGGCTCTTCAGCGTCGAGGGCACAGAGGTGAATATTGTTGCCGACGTCATGGCGGCGCCGTGTCCCGCTCTTCTCAATATTATGGCGGTGTCTATGTCCTCTGTCAGCGTATCGCTGCTGAAGCCCCCTATCTTGACCACCGCATGCTTCCTGAACGCCGCAAACCCGGGAGCCACGTATGTTGCGCGCACCTTGCTGCACACATAACGCCAGCTCGATGAAGATATGTAGTCGATATCCTGAAACCATGTAAGCGGGTTTCTTGTCTGGCGCACCCTTATTACGCCGGTGGAAATCACAGTATTCTTTTCCGCCAGCGGTTTCACCAGCTCGATGAGGCTGTTTTTTTCCAGCGACGAGTCCGCATCAACATAAGCTAGTGTCCCGAACCTGGCCATACGAATGCCGTGGTTGATCGCGGCAGATTTTCCAGAGTGGGATATCCTGAAAAGGCGGACGTTCTTGTTTTTCCCCGCAACGGACTTTACAGCATCGCCGGTCCTGTCCGTTGAGCCGTCGTCCACCACTATGACTTCCCTCCTGTTCTTGTAGCTGGCATCGAGGACGCTGTTTATTGTCCCGGCTATGAACTTCTCCTCGTTATGCGCCGGTATGATTACAGAGAGAGGCGGGCAGAACCTTGCACTGGACCTTTTCACTGGGTAGAAAAATA
>CAYUWT010000203.1:0-1755 GCA_964448625.1 uncultured archaeon | reverse complement strand
GAGCATAAGGGACAGAGAGGTCATAGAGGCTGCAAATGAGGCCGGCATTATAATGGTCTTCACCAGAACAAGGGCCTTTTTGCATTGAGCCGGAACTCAGACTGAATAGGATTTCAGGTCTCTAAAAGAAAAAGGTTATTTGATTTGCAGTTTTCTTTTTCGCTAACGTTTTTCTTCTTAATTACCCGCATATATGATTCGCTTTGCATGCGGGAAGTTTAGTGAAAAAGGTTATTTCTTCAGCAGCTTGAACGCGTGGGACCAGCTGTTGCGCGTTAAGCCTGGTATGCACCATAATATGCACAGCGGCTCTATAGCCCTTGAAGCCTCTGCCTTCCCCATGTCCTCAACTTCCCAGCCGAACCTGTCAAGTATAGCTGCTACCTCCCTTTTGGCTGAACCGCTGTTGCCGCATATGAACATGGTTGGCTTAATGCCTCCAAAATCGGGGTTGACCATAAAAGCGTTGCCAACGCTGTTGAAGGCCTTCACAAAATTGGCTTTTGGAGCCAGCCTCTGCAGCCTCTCCATCAGCGACTCCTCGAACGTTGTGAAGAATTTCAGAACGCCGTTTTCAGGTGGAACCGTATCATCGATCGGATTGGTCGCATCTATCACTGCTTTACCACTGAAGTTATCTATGCCCGCCATTTTCACAGCATCTTCCGCTGCGCGGCCCTTTGTCGCAAGGACAATGATTTCCCCGAATTTTGCCGTCTCCTCAAAAGTGCCCGCTTTCCCTTTCCCCCCTGCGTTTGCCTTCCATTCATTGAGCTTCGAGGGGTCGCGCGAGCCTGCCATCACCTCGTAACCGTGCTTTATGAAGCCGCTTGCAAGCACCTGCCCTACAACGCCTGAGCCCAGGACTCCTACCTTTTCCATGATGGTTCTTTAACAGCTATAATTAAAAGTTTCAGCCCACCAAATTTTCTGCAGTAAAATATTTCTATATTTTTCACTTATCAGTGAATTAAACTTTAAAAATCTCATGGGCAATCTTTCTCATGATGTCCATTAAAACATACACAGCCGAGTCTCTGCTGGCCAAAATACCTGATCTGAGCCATAAGAAGATGCTCGATGTCGGCACCGGCCATTATTCGCGTTACGCAAGAGCCTGCCTTTCCTTGCTCTACGGGAAGGAAGCCGAAAATTATAGAGAATTGGAGAAGCTTGTGGAAAAGGATCCGCGCGGCTTTAAGAGCAACATAACAGCCATTGATGCCGATTACAGGGAGGTTCCCAAAAATTTCCTTCCCCACGCTTCGGTGAACGCTGATGCCCGCGCTTTGCCTTTTTATGACGGGAGTTTCGGCATAGTCGCAATGGGCAGGCTTATGGATCTGCAGCCCAGAACTGATCGGTCTGAAGTGGAGAATGCAGTTGGAGAGGCTGCGAGGGTTCTCAGGCCTGAAGGCTACCTTGTGGGCGACACCCCAATCCACCCAATGGAGCGCGGCGAGAGAATGATGCTTCCCTTTAATCTGATTTTTGATGCACCTGCATACAGGAGGCAGCTGGATCTTTATCAGGAAACGATAGAAAATGCCGGCTTTGAATTTGCCATCCGTAGCATTGGCTTCGGGACATACAGCTATTGGGAGGAACGTCTCTTTGCATTCCATTTCCTCGCGCAAAAGCGATAATTCAGCTTTTGCAGCAAATGAAAAAACCGCACACTCCCTCCAGACTTGAGGGGTTATCTATGAAAACGCTTCTCTTTCCTGTTCCTCTATTGTTACCTGCCTTTAAATT
>CAYUWT010000202.1:0-1762 GCA_964448625.1 uncultured archaeon | reverse complement strand
CTATCAGGGCTTTGATGTCGTCCTTGTCGGCCTGGGACAGGTCTTTGGGCATCCACCTGGCGACCTTGGCAAGACTCTCGACGTATCTCAGGGTGCGGCCGACTGAGATCCTGAGAAGGCATTCGCTCTTGAACTTTGTAATGAGCTCCTTGTTCGATTCTGAGATATCCTGTGCACGCTTGAGCTTCTCGATGGTCCTTTCCAGCCTTCTGGAGTAGTTGTGCGGGTCCATATTAGGTGCTTGCCCTCGCGGCTGATTAACCACGAGGTGTGGGCGCCTAATTCCCCGTCTTACGCCGGCGGCAGGATTTTCACATCATTCTCTTTTTCCGTGCACGCTTTTTACATGCACATTGAGGCAAAAAGGGTGCTTTGAACCTGCAAGCCCAGAGGGCGCCGGTTATCTCGTTTTTCCGTGCACGCTTTTTACCAAGTTCATTTGGAAAAAGGGTGCTTCGAGACCGGTGCATTGACCTACCCGACCACAAAAAACTTCCCGCATACAAAGCTACCTTGAATGCGGGTAATTGCTTGCGGTCGGGAAATTTAGCCGTTCTGCCACGCCGGCACGTAAAACTACTCGGTACGTTTAACTAATATTAAGATATACTTTTTATAGGGCTTTATGATGGAAATAACTGTGAGGTTCGCAGGGAAAATGAAGAAGCTCAGGTTGGAGGAAAATGCAACAGTGGAGCAGGCATTATTGAAGGCCAACATAAACCCGCAGGCCGTGATTGCCAAGAAAGGGAAGGAGATAATACCTGATAATGAAAAGCTGGAAAACGGGGATGTGATAGAAGCGCTGAAGATAGTTTCAGGCGGTTAAAATGGAAACTGTCAACATGCAGACAAAATGCTGCAATAAAAAACCTGTTGTTTTCAGGAAGCATGAGAACAGGAGCTACTGCAAACAGCATTTCATGGAGAGCATAGAGGCGAAGGTCAGGAAGACTGTGGGCACTGCACGCATGATAAGCAGCCACGATAGAATAGCGTTTGCGCTCTCAGGGGGGAAGGACTCGAGCGTTGTTCTTTGCATAATGCACAAGTTCCTCAAAAACAGGAGGGATATTGGGTATTTTGCTGTCACGATTGATGAGGGGATTGCGGGCTACAGGAATAAAAGCCTTCCTGTAGCGAAAAAATTGTGCAAAGGACTGGGAATAGAACACTATATTTGTTCATACAAAGGCGGATACGGGAAAACCCTTGATGAGAAGGTGGAGGAAAAAAGAAAGGCCGGGGAAAGGACAGCACCGTGCAGCTTCTGCGGTGTTGCGAGGAGGCATATGCTCAACAAGGCTGCAAAAGAGCTGGGAGCGACAAAGCTGTGCGTTGGACATAACCTCGATGATGAGGTGCAGAGCATAATAATGAATTACCTGAGGGGCGACCTTGCAAGGGCCTCGAGGATAGGAACGGTCACAGCAAGCCGGGAGGAGGGCTTCATAAAAAGGATTAAGCCGCTGCGTTTCATACCGGAAAAGGAGGTCGCATTATACGCATATCTTGCGGGGCTCGAAACCCAGCACGAGGACTGCCCATATGCTTCAGGCATGAGGTTCGATGTGAGGGATTTTTTGAATGAGCTTGAGAACCGCTACCCTGGAACAAAATTTGCGATAATCGGCACCTTTGAAAAGATAAGGGAAGGCATCAGAAGGCTTGAAACGCCTTCAGGGAAGCTGAGGCCTTGCGAAGCGTGCAGCGAGCCCACAAGCCAGACAGTCTGCAAAGCATGCGAGCTGTGGAGGTATTA
>CAYUWT010000201.1:0-1768 GCA_964448625.1 uncultured archaeon | reverse complement strand
CGCAGCAGCAACTGCCATTGAGACAAAGTTTATATTCGGCAGCATAAGGGAAAAGGAGAACTTGAAAACCACATTGAAAAAGTAAACAACAATGGGAAGCCCTATCAGGGAGAATACAAAGCCGATGACAGGGCCCGCAGCTATTCCGCTAAGGATAGCTGCAAGGGTGAGAAGCTCAAATCCGAGGAAGTGCAGGAAAGGTATCCTGGCGACAATGAAGATGTCAATCCATATGAGCAGATAGACAAGAGAGGCCGATGGGCTGACAGCCACGTATGAAATAATAACGCCTGCCAATAAAACTAAAAAATGTTTAGCTCCTTTTGTCAGCTGCATAACTACACCGGCCTTCTTTTCGCCTTGAGATTCCTTCCCCCGCAATGAGGGCAAATAATCTTTTTGTGAACCGGTATCCTTACGTCTGCATTGCAATTCTCACACCTGCAGATTCTGTCCGCATACTTCAAAACTGATTTCATGCTGATGCCCATAGCAATGGATTCCCCCGCTATTTATAAATATGATTTTAATCAGGCCCCTCAAGTCTTTTCAGAATATTTCTTGACTCGAACTCCCTGCTGAGCCTGTCCAATGACCTCTCCATCTCATGTTTGAAATAGTTATGGAATGCCATATCGGTAACCTTCCCTATAACCGGGATTCTCGTGCCGTATTCAAGAATCCATCTGACCTCCGTTTCTCCTCCACGTTCGGAAAACTCCATCCTGTTAATCATGGGAAAAGATGCGTGCTTTTCGGATTTCCAGGAGAAGACCCTGTTTTCCAGATATTCATTTGTCACCGCATCAAACATGATCTTTCTCCCTAAAACTTCCATAGAGCAGGCAATGCAGGTTTCAGGCCCTATTTTTTCGCTCGATGTGATGTGCACATGAGTAAGGAAAGTGACCCAGTCGACCAGGTTTGAAGGGTCTGCAATATACGCAAAGACTTCGCCAACCGGTGCCCTGATCACCATGGACTTTTCTAAACGTACCATACCAATAATTTTTCCGATCTAATTTAAAACTATATTGAATTGTTAAAATTAATTTTTATTAAACCCTCCCAGCCTGTACACAGAAAACAGGATAATAGCAATTGACAGCGAGGTAAATGCAGGCGCGTAGGCCGTAAGGAAAATGCTCCCCCCCAACGGCAATAAAACCCCTATTAAGGAAAAACATGCGGGGCAGATGCCGAGGACAAACCCCAGTGCTGCGCCACCGAAACCCGCATTAATGTCACTTTTCTTGCAGTCAACGCACTTGTTTTTTGAGTAGATGTACAGAGAAATGAGCATCCCGAACATGAGCGAGAAGATAATGTAAAGGATTGAATTCAAAGGCCTGTCGAGCAAGGTTCTGTACCAGATCTCGAACGCAAGCGGCGTCGCTACGAGCTGAATTATCGGCACCAAGAAAAATATTCCGACTGCAGAGAAGGCAGCATGAAATGGCTTCTCCCTGAATGCTGTTATTAGGCGCATAGTAATCACAAGAGCGGCTCCAGAACAGCCTTTGTGGTCGCATACCCAAGCGGCCTTACGTCAAACCATTTTATTATCCCGTTCCTATCAAAAACATATTTCGTATCAAGATACTGAACTTTGTAAGTCTGTGCCATTTCTATTCCCTTTGCAACATACCAGTCGTTTCTTCCAAACTTCTCTTTAAATGTCAGAACCTGGCTACCTGTTTCCCTTTCATCAATAAAAACTATTAGTACATTGAACGCATTTCCGCCTGTTTCATCATCATATTTAGCC
>CAYUWT010000200.1:0-1782 GCA_964448625.1 uncultured archaeon | reverse complement strand
AACAGAAGACATCCCTGGGAACAATCGGAAGATTTTTACAGTATATGGAATCCGCATATCTCATTTTCCTGGTGCCTGTTTTTTCATACAGCATAAAAAGCCAGATACAGCATCCAAAAAAGGTCTATTGCATAGATACGGGCTTGAGGAACGCGGTTTCATTCAGATTCTCCGAAGATCTCGGAAAACTGTATGAAAATACAGTCTTTCTGGAATTGAAGAGGAGGAGGGAGGAGATATATTACTGGAAAGACGGCAAAGGAAGGCAGGTTGACTTTGTAATAAAGGAAGGCATCAGGGTAAAGGAAATTATCCAGGTATGCTTCGATATCAGGAAAAAGGAAACAAGGGAAAGGGAAATAAAAAGCATGGTGAAATGCATGGAAGAGTTTAAGATAAATAAGGGGCTGGTTATAACAGAGGATTACGAGGGGAAAGACATAATTGGGGAAATGGAAATAGAATATATACCACTGTGGAAATGGCTTTTATAATCCAGCCCATCACAGCAGGTCAAGAGGCTTTGCCCCCATTCCTATCGGATCAAAACATGGGTTCAGTCCAGATTGCAGTGCTTTTTATCTTCCGCAAAGCCACATTTATATAGAGCCAAAACCAATGTAAAAGGCGTCTTTTATTGCTATGGAGCTTTTCCAGTTTCCGTTCGGGGGAGGGGATATAACGAGCATGCTTGTGTCACTTGCAGCCATCTTTTTCTTCATTTTCTTTTCTCAGAGGCTTTATTTCATGCAGGCCATGGCCAAGCTGGAGAAGGCTGCCATTGATTTTGAGGAGATGTCCGACAAATCCAAGAAAATCATAATAAGCGAAATATCAAAAAAGCCGGACAAAAAACTGGAGGAATCCATAAACCGCTTCTTTGAGTTCTTCGTTATCTCCCCGGTAAGCCTCGACCCTTACGGCATAATGAAGAAGATGGAGCTGCTCGTGCAGGAGCAGCGCAAGCGTTTCAACTACTTTGTGGACCAGATAGCCCCCGGAACAGAGAATGAAAAGAAGGCCAACATAACAATGGGGCTTGCAGGAGGCATAAGCCTCTATGAGATAACCAAGATAATGAAGCATTATGTGCAGATAGCGAAGATGACCAAGAACCTGCAGATTGCAATGATACTATCTATGCAGCTGCCTTTCATAGAGAAGATAGCGAATGCAGTGTACAAGGGCACGCAGGCTTTGGTTAAAGGCCAGCCCATAGGCGATGCCATAGGGCCAATGGTTGCGGCCAAGCTCATAAAATCAAGGCCCGCTGAAATCGAGGAGGACATTGTGATGGGTGAGGCAACAATTAAGGGCAGGAGGGTGTTTGTCCTCAAGGCCAAGGGGCCCGGCGGGAGGCTTGGCAGGCCGGGAAAGGCGGTTGACAAGCTCATGAAAAAACACAAAATCAAAAAGATAATCTCAGTTGATGCTGCGGCAAAGCTGGAAGGAGAGAGGACAGGCAGCGTTGCCGAGGGTGTCGGGGTGGCTATGGGAGGAGTTGGCGTGGAGAGAAGCTATATAGAAAACACAGCGGTTGAAAAAAACATACCCATAGATTCCATTATAATCAAGATGAGCCATGAGGAAGCGATAACCCCAATGAGGAAGGCGGTCAAGGATGCAATCCCAGAGGTTATGGAAAGCATAGGGAGGAGCCTCGAAACCCTCAGGAAGGGCGAAGCCGCAATAATAGTCGGCGTGGGCAACACAAGCGGCATAGGCAACACAGCAGGCGAGCTTGGGAAGGCGGAGAAATGGATAGACAAGCACGAGAAGAAG
>CAYUWT010000199.1:0-1800 GCA_964448625.1 uncultured archaeon | reverse complement strand
ACGCTCAAACCGAGTACAATCATGATCAAGAACAGAATCATTATCACCTTGCTGAAACGCTTAGTCTTAAGAGCCATAAGAAGCCTGGAGAAGAACAGGAGAATAAAAAGGTTTCGCCAGAGAATTTTCTGAGGAAAATTCTCTGGCCTGGGGGTTATGTTCTCTGCCTGGGAGCAATGGACAAGGCCGGTTTTATGGGAAATCTATTTTGCCAAAAATATCTATTCTTACTCAAAACATATATTCTTACTCAAAATATATATATAGTACTGCCCTTTCTTAGTAGGAAAATGAATTTAAGCATCATCCTGCAACGTCTCGCTTTCAGCATAAGCCTCTCCGCCTGCAGTCCTTTGTTCGAAGCGGAACAGTATCAGGGAGATGGAGGTAATGGAGATGAAAGAGTGGTTTCTGGGCCGGGAAAAAACATGGCAGAACCTCCACCGCCAGAAGAAAACTGTTATACCGCCGGCTGTCTTCAGGCGGGCTGTACGTTCTACGACGACTATTTGGGAAAAGAGCTCGAGGCCTGTAGGTGGAAGGTGCAGACTGGTACTCCTCTTGTCGACGAGGGAATATTGAGGCTGGCTGATGGGGCCATTGAAAATACAACCAATCTTCAATCATTAAATTCCGCTTGTTCGTCGGTAACAACAGAATTAAGCCTTCAGGAAAACGAGGCCGGGGACTATCTTTTCAGGCTCAGCCTGGATGATCAAGTAGAGCTTTACTTTCATCCCCTGTTTGATCAGCAGAAAAGATGGGTATCCGTTGCTTGTGCCTTAACCCATGACAGCTCAGCCCTGTTTCCGCTGGAGTTGGGGCAATGGAATACGCTAAGCCTGGAAATTGCTGCTGCTCAGGCCTCGCTGTATAAAAACGGGGAATATCTGGGCTCAGTATCCTGTGAAAACCTGGTGCTGCCGGGCCGGATTGCGGTAGAGAGATACGGAGCTTCGCCAGTAGAGATTGATTATATTGTGCAGAGCTGCGGGAAATAAAAAGGCTGTGGGGAATAAAAAGTAGAATTTTGGGATAGAAAATGTGGAACCGGGCAGTTGTTCTCAGGGTGTAGGATAATTTCAGCTAAAAAATTTATTAAGAATTCATTTATATATAATTTTTACTTTTCTACCGAAAAGTATTTATATATGGTGTTCAATACCCCTTTATGTGGTGGATGAGATATTCAAACATAAAGAAGTCCAAAGCAATGGTGAGATCATTGAGTATCGTATCCTGCGAGTACCTTGCTCGCCGCAGAACCCCGAAGGATTTTCCTATTCCTGTGTTTATATACGAAAAGGTGAACGGTTGGTGGGCTATGACAACTTTGAAGGCCACGAAAAGAGTGGGATGCGACATCACAAGCATATAAAAGGGAGAATCATCCCTTACGACTATGTTGACGAGTGGAAACTGATTCAGGATTTCAATGATGATGTAGAAAAGATTGAACGAGGGATTATATCCTAAAACTATCATGAAACTCAAAAACATCAAAATAACAATTAAAGACCATGGTACTGTGCAGAAAGAGTTTGCGGAAGCTTTGGGTAGTGCGAAAAAGGGTGAAGCAGTGATGCCCCATTATGAAGTTTCGTTTGAGGATATTGATACCCTGCGGAAAGTTCTTACCGAGAAAAGACTAGAGCTCCTGCACGTTATTAAGCAGCAGCAGCCAGAATCAATGTACGAGTTAGCGCAGCTGGTGAGCAGAGATCTTAAGAGTGTTCAGGACGATCTCCATTTGCTGGAAGATCTTGGCCTGCTGTCCTTGGAGGCCAGCGGCGACGAACG
>CAYUWT010000198.1:0-1816 GCA_964448625.1 uncultured archaeon | reverse complement strand
AAAGCTGAGTGGCCAGGCGTATCTATAAACAAGAGTCCAGGTATTGTCAGCTCTATCTTCATTTTTTGAAGCAAGTCGCCGCACATTTCTTTTATTGTAATGATTGGTATCTCTGAAGCTCCAATATGCTGCGTTATCCCGCCAGATTCCCCTTTTGCCACAGCGCTTCCCCTGATCCTGTCCAGCAAACTTGTTTTTCCATGGTCCACATGGCCCAAAACAGTGACTATAGGCTGCCTTATTTTTTCCATAAAACCACTTAATACCTACATATGGAAAACTGCATATAAATAAACTTTTTTTGTATTTTCTGAAACCGCAGGTTTTTGTATCTATTTAGCTCAATTTTTATATCAAAAAATAGTACCGTTAATAATTTTTTTCATGTCTTCGGATTTCATGGAAATATGCTATTAATTGCTTTGTTGCATAAATAATCCCGATAGCTTCGCCTGAAAACCCATTCACAGCCGAGCATACGCTTTCATGGTCTCGTATGCCCAGAATTTCATTTTCGCCTCTTTGAGGGCGTTTTCGACATTATGCGCCCTTATGCATTCACCAAATTTCCTTTTAACTGCCGAGAATATGCCTTCAGTTCCTGTCCAGCGCTGGCCATACCTGCGTTTCTTTGCCCATTTTTTGTAACCAAGTTTGTCTCTTTCTGTTATTTCCTTGTCGCGCAGCGTATTGTTGCCTGACAATATAGCGTTCTTTCTCGGTTTTATCGCAGGCTCTATGAGTTGCTTTTCGAGAAATCCAAACAATTCCTTGTCGTCGAAGCCACCATCTCCCCAGAACTTGTCTATGTTCAATCCACATTCCAGCATAGATTCCATGCTGTTCAAGGCGAATTCCGGTTCAGAAGGCCCTTCGCCTTCGATTGAGACAATACAATCGAGCAGGTCTTTGGTGAATGGGTTAGCGGTTATGATTACCTTTACATATTTCCTGCGTTTGCCATAAAGCTTTGCCCTGTGTTCCCCTCCGTTCTCTAATTTCATGCCTGTGCCGTCGCAAGCGACGCTGACATTGCCGCTAAGCGGGAGTGCAAATGTAATGTCCAGATTGTTTACCCTCCTGTTTATCGTAGAGAAATCGTTATGCATAGGCACTATGCCATACTCAGCCATCTTTCGTGTTATGCCTTCAATGCCGCGATAGTCAACCCACTGATGCCATACGCCCTGGAGCATTATCAGCGATTCTGGATATTCGTAAGGCTTGCCGCGTTTGCCTTTATTCATTTCAGCAAGCTCATTGCCCCAACTGCCAACCCATTTTATGTCGAGGAGGAACTCGCCACGGACAACGAGTTCCTCGTTGTATTCCATCCAGTTCCTTTTATCCGCGAACTTCTTTCCCCATATTTCCTTTATCTCCATAAACAACCCCCCTACCGATAGCTTTATATATATATTCAATATATATTATATATATGGGCAATATAAATACAAAAAGCAAGATGGAACTGAAGGTGAACAGCAAGCTGGAGCTTGTAGACAATAATGTTGAGACATTCTTTGAGAAAACAGTAACACCTTTTGGGACAGGGGCCAAGATAGACTGCCTAAAAGAATATATCGGCAGGAAGGCTTATGTGATTATCAGGAAGAAGAATTAATTGTGCAACAAAGCAACAAAAAATTGGTTCAGAAAGTGTATGATTTAGAGAAATGGATCTATCCAACATTATTAAAATTTCCAAAAAATCAAAAAACCCTTTCGCAACGGATAGAAATTACTTCTACAAGAATTCTTGAGATGGTTATCGATTTGATCGACAAGGATACAAGAGATCATAGGAAGAAAATCC
>CAYUWT010000197.1:0-1835 GCA_964448625.1 uncultured archaeon | reverse complement strand
ATGTAGAAGGCTGCCTTCCTTCTGGCGAAGAAATTTTGACAGGAGATAAGCTGGTCGAGATAAGCGGCATAGGAAAAGGGGATATTGTCCTTAACAGCAACGGAGAAGAAACAAAAGTTATAAAGACTTCAATCAGACCTTTTGAGGGGGATTTGGTTGATATCATTCCAGTTTCAGCAGGAAACAGATTTATGCTTACCGCGGAGCACCCTGTCCTTGCGGTAAAAAGAGAGAATGTATTGGCTGTGAAAAGGAAAAACAGAGAGCTGAGTGATGTGAGCGTAAAAAAGCTCCTTGCAGCAAAACCCGGATTCATTGAAGCAGGAAAACTTGAGAAAGGGGATTTTCTTGTTTACCCGGTTAGCCAGACAATACAAGACAGCAAAGAGATAAGCGACGATTTGCTTGAGCTTCTTGGATATTACCTTTCTGAGGGCCACACAACAAAAATGAATGGCTATGATGCTGTTGTATTCTCTTTCAATATTAAGGAAACAGCCGCAATAGACCACATCAAAAGACTCATAAAGGCTATGACCGACAAAAACGCCGGTGAAGTTAAAATACCTGCCAAACACTCCATAAATGTTTATATCTATTCAAAAGAGCTTGCCTATTTATGCGAAAAATAT
The DNA here is from genome assembly GCA_964448625.1 of uncultured archaeon. Lineage (GTDB taxonomy): Archaea > Aenigmatarchaeota > Aenigmatarchaeia > QMZP01 > QMZP01 > CAYUWT01. The sequence goes on along the minus strand of CAYUWT010000197.1, from coordinate 1,203 downwards.
TGCAGCAAATACGCGGATAAGAAAAAATTGCATGAAACAATAATGAAACTTCCTCCAGAAAGACAGAAAAGGCTTTTGAAGACTTATTACATTGGAGATGGCAGCATTTCTATCGGCAAACCGACAAGAATAAGGGCCACCACAACAAGCAAACAGCTTGCCTTCCAGCTTCAGGAGCTTCTTGCAAGACAGGGAATTTATGCCTCTGTTAATGTCAGAGAGCCTTTTGATGAAAAAATGAAAGATGGAAGAACTATACGTCACAATAAAAAATACACCATATATTACGCAACCGGAAAAAGATTTCACAAGGTAAAGAAAAGTGGCAGCCACTTTCTTGTACCTATCTGGAATATAAGGAAAAAGCCTTACAAAGGAAAGGTCTACAATTTTGAAGTGGAAAGAGAGCCAAATACATACCTTGTAAAAGGTTTTGCAGTTCACAACTGCACTGCGCCCACATACAGCAAAAGCAGTTTGCACAGCGCTGTTGTCGAGCTCATAGCAAAGCCCCGCTCGAGCATACGCTACACCACAATCCAGAACTGGTCCAACAACGTCTACAATCTTGTTACCAAAAGGGCTCTCGCAATGCGCGATTCCCATGTGTATTGGGTTGACGGGAATTTGGGCAGCAAGGTCACTATGAAATACCCCGGGATAATCCTTGCTGAACCGGGAGCGAAAGGGGAAGTGCTATCGGTTGCATTTGCAGGCAAGGGCCAGCACCAGGATGCAGGGGCGAAGATAACCCACATGGCCCCAAACACGCGCTCCATAATAACCTCGAAATCCGTGAGCAAGGACGGCGGCCGCACCACATACAGGGGGCTTGTGAAGGTTTACCCCGGGGCAAAGAACGTGAAATCAAATGTGGTATGCGACGCGCTCATATTGGATGAAAAATCAGCGAGCGATACTGTTCCCTACATGGAGATAAACGAGAAAAGTGTTACAATCGGCCATGAGGCTACTGTAGGGCGGGTTTCTGAGGAGCAGCTGTTCTACCTCATGTCCCGCGGCATAAAGGAGAGCGAGGCGATGGCGATGATAGTGCAGGGCTTCATGGAGCCTTTCACAAAGGAGCTCCCGATGGAATACGCAGTCGAGCTGAACAGGCTGATCGAGCTTGAGATGGAGGGGAGCGTGGGCTGATATGAGGAAGAGGAAGGACAAGGTTCTGGGAGAGGAGATTTCCGACCC
>CAYUWT010000196.1:0-1851 GCA_964448625.1 uncultured archaeon | reverse complement strand
CACGCGTAAGATCGTCGGCAGCGTCAGATGTGTATAAGAGACAGCCCCATACTTTCTTCGATAATGCTGCTCGTGGGCATATATGCTTTGATTTTCGGCCTGTCATCGCCGGGGATGGGCTCTGAGATTGCGGGGGTGATATTAATACTGCTTGCCATTGTGGGGCTTGGCTTCAGCGTGAACATAGCCGCAATAGCCCTGATAATCTTCGGGGTGTCGCTGCTGCTCGTGGAGCTTGCAAGCCCCGGCTTCGGGATCCTCGGCACAGGGGGCATCATAAGCCTTGTGCTCGGGGCGCTTTTCCTCGCTCCCGTAAGCTACCCCAATTATCTGGTATCGCAGGAGTTTGCCAATATGGCGCTGCTCAGCGTCCTTTTGCCTGTCGCAATAGCAGCCGCATTCTTCGCCTTTGCATTCTACAAGGTCATGCAGATACGCATGAAAAAACCGCTTTTCAGGGAGATGGCCGGAGAGGAGGTGATGGCAGTTGACAGGATAGGGCCCAGAAAAAGCGGATTCGTGAGGTACAAGGGTGAGCTGTGGGAGGCGAAATCCAATGTCTGGGTCAAGAAAGGCGGGACTGCTGTTGTCACAAGGAAATACGGGAGCATGCTCGAGATAGCCCCCAAGGGATTTAAAAAGAAGGAGAAGAAATAATACACGTGGCCTTTCTTGAATTCCTCCCGCTGTATTTCTTCGGCTTCATAGTGCTCATTGTGATAATAACCTCCGCTGTAAAGATTGTGAGGGAATACGAGAGGGTTGTCATATTCCGGCTGGGGAGGCTTATAGGGGCCAAGGGGCCGGGGCTTTTTGTCATCATACCGTTCATTGACAGAATCACCAAGGTTGACCTCAGAACCACAGTGGTTGATGTGAGGAAGCAGAACGTTGTCACAAAGGACAACGTCTCGGTTGAGGTGGATGCGGTTGTTTATTACAGGGTGTTTGACCCTTCGAAGGCCATAGTCTCTGTGGAAAATTACCAGGATGCGACCAACCTCCTTTCGCAGACAACGCTGAGGGATGTGCTGGGTGTGGTGGAGCTGGACTCCCTGCTCTCTGAACGCGAGAGCCTCAACAAGAAGCTGCAGAAGATACTGGACACAGCGACGGATGACTGGGGGATAAAGGTCTCTGCTGTTACAATAAGGGATGTGAGTGTGCCTGAGTCCATGATGCGCGCGATTGCGAAGCAGGCTGAAGCGGAGAGGGAGAGGAGGGGGAGGATAATAATAGCCGAGGGGGAGTTCCAGGCCAGCAGGAAGATGGTGGATGCGGCCAAGCTTTATGAGAAAGCCCCTGCAGCGCTCAAGCTGAGGGAGTTCCAGACTCTTGCAGAGATAGCGCGTGAAAAGAACCTGATTATAGTTCCCGCCTCAGGAGAGATAGCAAATGTGGCAGGGCTTGCGGCAGCGATTGCGAGGAAGGGGAAGAAGGAATAAAGGTTCTATTTTTCGAGCGGGATTCTTTTCAGGCTGATCGTATCATACTGATTGCAAAAATTAACTGCACAGATTCGTATACGAGGTAAAGCTGAAGGGGGGCTGCAACATCCGGCACATCAATCTGCCTATCGAAATCGACTTCATCAGGGCAGAAAGTTATAGGGAAGGTGCAAAAGGCGCAAACCTCCAGATAGTTGCCTGGCTGCAAAAGCCCACGAGGGCCACAACATCCTGTTGGTGGAGGACATAGCAGATAGCGGCAAAACCTGGAGCTGGTGCCCCCGGGCCTGCGCTGGGCCAAGCGCGGGCTGTCCTGCTTCCTTCCGCGCTACCGCACCTTCCGCGCCCTGGCTTGCCGGCAGTACAGCGGGAACGGACGGCTCTTCATCGCCCTGTCGCACAT
>CAYUWT010000195.1:0-1858 GCA_964448625.1 uncultured archaeon | reverse complement strand
TGAAGCAGATGGGAATGCAGCCCACAGAGATACCGGCAGAGGAGGTTGTGATCAGGACTGCCGGAGGGGAAATACTGATAAGGAACCCCCAGGTTGTCAGAATAAACATGATGGGAAGCGAAACATTCCAGATAACAGGCTCTGTTGAAGAGCGGCCTGGGAATCATGGCAATGATGACATACGGATGGTGGCGGAGCAGACAGGGGCAACCGAGGCTGATGCGAAGAAGGCCCTTGAGGCTTCCGGTGGGGATCTTGCCCAGGCCATAATCTCCCTCAAGAAGTCAAAGAAAGCCTAGCCTTTCCCCACTCCCTTCAGGACAATCCTTTCCAGCCTGTCCAGGCATTCTTTTACAACTGTCTGCAGCCTCCATCCATGCGCTTTTGCAGGATAAACCCTTTCCTCCACCAGCCTCGCTTTCACAGAGTATTTTGCCTTCCCCCCAGCCTCCTTATACCTCCTTACATAGATATTCATGTAACGTATTGGCACCCGCTTTCCCACCCTCTGCACCATCGAGTAAATCTCGCTATCTATGGCAGACTTGACAAAATCATCCTCCTGTTGTATGCCTGAAATGCTGACATAAACTCCTTCCCTCTTCTCCGAGAGGATACTCAGGATCAGCTTCGGGGTTATTATGCCTGCAGGCTTCCCTCCCCTTTCCACCACCACAGTTGATGTGCCTGCGGCAAGCATCCTGTCCACAACCTGCCTGACTCCCATTTCAGGCGGAACAACGGCCACATTTTTCTCAACAAGCCCGCGGACAGAGACACCTCCAAGCCTGACAGCTTCGCCCGCTATCTCCCCCATCTTTGGCCTGTCCCTGTGGATGTGGCTTCTGAGGAGCACTGTGTCGGATACAATGCCTGCAAGGCCTCCCTGCTTATCAGCCACCACAAGCCTGGAAACCTCAGCGTTGCGCAGAACGGCAATGCACCTTGCCACCGTTTCCGTCTCCGCCACCATCATCGGAGGGTGCATCACAGAGGCGGCTGTCGCATGCGCAAATTCAGGCCTCCCTTTCAGCAGCCCAAGCAGCCCCAGCTTTGTAAGCACCCTGTATACACTTTCCGCATAAACAGGCAGCGACTTGTAGTCATTGACGACCATGGAATGCGCGACGCTTACGGGATCCTCATCCCCCTTCATAAGCGGGACCCTGCCAATATAATTCCTTATCTTTGCTTTTTCCGGGTTTGTGATATCATGCCCTGAAAGCGTTTTTGAGTACAGCATTCCGGCATACTCCCCGCCCCTGGTCACAACAGCTTCATTTCTGCCTTTCGATACCATTGCCCCGATAGCCTTCGACACAGGCTCGCTTTCTTCAAAAACAAGCGCTTCTTGCGTTACATCAGCAAGCCTCATTGCATAATATTCTTTCCGGAATTTATATTGGCGTTCTCCACCACACCAGTCGGATGTTAAATAAACCTCCGGCGTTACACTCAATACTCACTTTTATAAACCTTCACAGGCAATTGCTTATAGCCGCTCTGGAGCTCCCATGAAAGCGAAATCAGAAGCCCTGTCGACAGCCATCTACATAGTCAGCGGGATAATCCTTGCCCTCTCGTTAAATGCAGTTTTCGGCCTTGCGCTCAACACAGACCTGCCCATAGTGGCGGTGCAATCCGGCAGCATGGAGCCCGCGTTTTACAAAGGCGACCTGCTGATACTGGCGGGCGTTGACAAGAGCAGCCCCGACATAAAGGTAGGCGATGTCATAGTGTTCGCCCACAGCTATGGCACAACCCCTGTGGTGCACCGCGTGGCAGCAATAAATGAAGACGGTACATTCCAGACAAAAGGGGATGCGAACCCGGGCCAGCTGCCTTACGAAAAGCGCAT
>CAYUWT010000194.1:559-1884 GCA_964448625.1 uncultured archaeon | reverse complement strand
ACTGATGTATAACAGGGTCTTTTGAATTCTGTAGTTCCTCCGGCGTCCCTTCCGCAAGAATGAATCCATTATATAACATGGCAACCCGGTCTACCATAGAAAAGATGTCAGGTATTTCATGCGTTACCATGATTGCTGTAAATTTATAACTCTTCTGGCATGATCTTATCATATTATGAATCGCTTTGCCAATTAAGGGGTCAAGGCCTGTTGTCGGTTCATCAAACAGGATCATCTCAGGGTTCATAACCAGGCAACGGGCCAGCGCTACCCTTTTCTTCATGCCCCCGCTTATTTCGGCCGGATACTTGTTTTCCGCTCCTGATAACCCTACCTCAGCCAAATCCTCAAATACCGTTTTCCGGATTTGCGAAGCCTTCATCCTTGTTTTTTATGTAGCTGCCCGCGCACCCGACTTTTTCGTCCTTGAAAACAGCAACCGCTTCTTTTACCCAATTCTTATCCAGCACCATGTCGTTTGCAATCGTTGCCACAAGGCGGCCTTTAGCTATTGCAACTCCCCTGTTATAGCCTTCTGAAACGCCGTAGTTCTTGTCATTAGCCAGCAGTTTTACTTTGGGAAACTCCTTCCTGACCATCTCCTGCGAGCCATCGCTACTGTTATTATCCGAAACAATGACTTCATAATCCTTGAAGCTCTGTTTCTTGAGTGACTTCAGGCACTCCCGCAGGACGCCTTTTCCGTTGAAATTCAGTATGACGACAGAAACCTTTGGCATATCTGTAAAGATGCGCAGCCGATTTAAAAGTTTTATGCCTTGGTTAAATGCAGAAAAATAGAAAAATATTTAAACATATGTTAAAATATATTAACGTATGTTAAAAATAATTAACGATTTGAGCCCCTTTTTTGAGGATTGCTACCGCAGGATAAACGTAAGGGAATATGCCCGTATAATCGGCATCTCACCACCGACTGCGTCAAAGCTGCTTTCCTATTATTGGAGCGAAAAGCTTCTTATTACTTATGAGTTTAAGAATTACATCCTGTTCCATGCCAATAAGGACAGTTCCGCCTTCATAGATTTGTCGCGCATATACTGGCGGGGGAAACTGCAGCCATTTCTTGAGTTTATGGAAAAGAAAGCTCCTGCCGCAGCCATCGTGCTTTTTGGCTCGCTTGCAAAAGGTGAGGCAAAAGCCGATTCTGACATTGATATTGCTGTTTTCGGTGCAAAAAAGGAAGTTGACGTTTCTGCCTTTGAAAAGAAGCTGAAAAGGGGCATTCAGATTTTTTGGCACGGTTCCTTAAATGAAGTTAAAAGCCCTGAGCTTGCAAATAATATAGTGAACGGTTACCCGCT
>CAYUWT010000194.1:0-549 GCA_964448625.1 uncultured archaeon | reverse complement strand
AAATGCCCTGAAGAAATCCAGCAGAAACAAGCTGGAATCTGCCGGTATGCTCCCATTGAATGAAGTCACGGCTTCACCTAAGTTGTCCCTTGTTTATGATTCCCTGAGGGAGCTTCTTGAGGCGCTTTCGCTGAAAAACGGCTATAAGGTGTACAATCATGAGTGCTACGCCGCCTTTCTTAAGGAAGTGTTGCATGATGACTCAAAAGGCGATAGTTTTGACGAGATAAGGAAAGTTAGAAATTCTGTAAACTATTACGGCGCCGAGCTTTCTGCGAAGGAAGCTGATGACGTTATCGTCAAGATTAAAGCGTTACGAAAATCTGTAGCAGTCCTTCTGGAAGGCGGCAAACCCTCCTGAAAAACTTTATAAACCTCCCTCGGTGAGCTTTCCTGCATGAAGAAATTCATCCAACTCGTTCCTTTTTACCCGACGCCTTATGAGTTGCAGACCAGGGAGGATTATTTTCTCCTGCCTGCAGATTTGATGCGGGAAAAAGGCTATGAGACAGAATTCATTACCTTGCGCAACACTGCTCCGACTCCTGA
>CAYUWT010000193.1:0-1976 GCA_964448625.1 uncultured archaeon | reverse complement strand
ACCTTGGGGGTTTTTTCAGGGCAGTTCTTTATTCCCACAAATCCGAGAGGAAAAGGAAGCCCATCGATTTTATCAATGAAAGGCAGTTAAAGGCCCTTGCCTATTTGGAGAAGCACAAAACAATAAAAACAAGGGAATATGCAAAAATGGCTGGGGTTTCAGGGGTAACGGCAGTAAAGGATCTCAATGAGCTTGTCATCCAAGGGAGGCTCCAAAAAGTCGGGAAATTCAGGGGCGTTTACTATATAAAGGCACAACTTTAATTACTTTAATAATTAAAGAATTTAAAGTTATTTAAAGTAATAAGCTTGATATGGAGCAGGAAACGGCAGAAAGGACTTTGCCCAGGGCAAGACAGACCCCGCAAAGTTCAGGGAGATGAAGGGGGAAGCTTTTTGATAATTAAGACAATATACCATCTTTATGTTTTGCAAATGCATCTTCTATAAAAGTTTCCAAAGTGTATAATTAAGCAATGGCTTTTGCAGGCAATCATGGAATATTCATTCTTGCCATACTTGTAGTCCTTTCAGGATGCATTGGGCAAAATATAGAATACCCTCCGGAATTGCCATGGAGCCAGCCGCCTTCCGAGAGCGACGCTCTTATAATAAAAAGCATCCAGTCCATACCTGATGAAATAGTGCCGGGGCAAAGGGCAAAGATATTAGTCTATGTGGAAAACAGAATTGACAACCCTATAAAGAATATTTCTGCTGAGCTGTTCGACTATTGCCAGGGAACATTCACTATTGTTGAAGAAGAAAGCCAACAGCACCAGACTATTGACAGGCTTCTCGGAAGGGAGGTACGAGAGTTGAGTTGGATTATTGAGGCTGAGGAGGAAATCAGGCTTCAGAATGTATGCCCAGCAGATGGGGTCAAAGTAAGGGTGAGCTACCCATTCTCTACAGTTTCATCAGCGACAATCTCATTTATTGATGAAAACGAAATGCAAAGGCTCTTCGAAGAAGGCAAATTCCGCAATATCCCTTCAAACATTCAGCTGGGAGCCGGCCCAGTCAAACCGAAGCTTACAGTTCAGGATGCGCAGCCTGTATCAACCGGCTCAAAGACAACCGTTATAGGGCTGCAGATAGAGAACGTGGGCAATGGCTTTTTGAGGGATTCGAAAATATCAAAAAGCCAGATAAAATTCGAATCCGCAGGGTTGCCCCCTGTCAGTGCGCAGCTTGAGAGTTGTATAGGCTCTTTGGAAACAGACGAGATAAGGCTTATCCAGAAGAAATCGCCTGTATTGCCGTGCGAGATAAGCATACCCGAAGATGTGAAAGGAAAGATAGCATCTTCCGACACAATTTTTGTTGAACTCAGGAATTATGAATACGAGATCCGTAAAAGCGTCATAATTAGAGTAAAACCAAAATTTTAACCGCTATTTTTGGGAAAAATAACTCCTATGTCTGGTTTCCGTTTTCTGTTGCATTCGGCCTGAGTATGTTCCTCAGCAGGCATTCCCTCGGGGCGAATGAAGCCACGCTGCAGTAAGTGTCAAGCAGGCCGTCCTGTGTGAAGTCCGTGATTATGTTCGGCCTCCCGCTGGAGCTTATGAACCTTGCTGTCGCATTATCCGACCTGATTTTCTCGAAGACTATGGAGCCTCCGTATTTGGTCCTGAAGTCTTCCAAATCTCTTGCCTGTTCCTGGCACGGGAGGCACGTTGTTTCCGCAGGGCATGCCCTGAAGCACTCCTCCGGAGCGAACATCTCAAGGAGCACAATGCCATATTGAAGCACAAATGCCTTCTCGCTAGGCTGGAGCTCCTTTTCAACAGTCCCGTTGCCGACAATCCGTTTTAACACCTCCTCAACGGTCTGCTGCTGGTTCTGACTCTGGGAAGATTGCGTGCCTGAGAGGAATGAGAAGCTGAAAGCGAAGCCTACACCTGAGGCCACCATTATCAGTATTATGAACAGCGACATGGCGCGTTTTACTTTATCGTTCATAACATGATT
>CAYUWT010000192.1:0-1980 GCA_964448625.1 uncultured archaeon | reverse complement strand
CACCGAAGGTCTCTGCAGCAAACCTGCTGCGCGCTTTCAGCACTGCTTCAAGGAAAAATGGGATGAAAAGTATGACAGCTATCTTTTGCACATCGCCGAGTATGGCAATGGTGGCAATCAGGGCCCCAACAGAATACGTAAGTGTATCCCCCGGAAACAGCCTTGAAGGATACCTGTTGTAAACAAGGAAGCCCAGCAGGGCCATAGCGGCAGCAAAGCATATGAAAGCCAGCCAGAGCGTGCCCACTGTGTAAAGCTTGTAGCCGATGGCAGAGAATATTATAACCCCCATCGAAGCCTCAATCCCGTTGTACCCGGCAAGCATGTTGTACCCGTTGGACGCGCCGACTATTCCTATCGGTATCAGGAGCAGCGGGTATAGTATGCCGAAATCCACAAACCCGAGAAGCGGAAGCTGGAGTATCGAGTCGCCTGCATTGATTACAGCCAGCGGAATTGCGATGGGAATTGTCAGCAAAGGCTTGTGAAGCTTCCTGAAGCCCTTCTTCCACCCCAGTATGTCATCAGTAAAGCCTATAAAGCCGGCAAGCAGCAGAGTAGTCAATATAATCAGCGTTTCCACAAGGTTGCTCTCCGTTCTCAGGACAAAAGTTTTTATGAAGACGAAAAGCAGGAGAGCAGATACGAGGCTTGCGATGAACGCTACGCCGCCTGCTTCCGCAACCTTCCTTTCTCCCGCCTTGTTCATGTCAGGCCCTGTCAGGCCGTTTCTGAACGCTATGCTTATCCAGAAGCGGGATGCAATGGCGCTTCCAAGGAAGGTGGCGATGAGCACGAAGCCTGTCAAGGCAAACCCCATATCGATTGGCATAAGCTAAATTCCCGTTTAAGGTTAATAAACCACTGTTCGATAACATTCCCTATGAATCTGCCAGCTGCCAGTCCGCAGATTTTTCTGAAGAGATACTGGTTTGTTTTCCTGCTTCTCGGAATCCTGCTGATAGGGTACCATGTGAGGGTGCTGCCTGCAAGATTTAATGAGATACAGGGCCTCGATGAGCTGCACATCTACGCAATGAGCGAATATGTTCTCAACAACAATCTCGGCCTGCCCGAAAGGGACTACATGCGCCACTCCCCGTTCGGCGTGGATACTCTCCAGGTGGAGTCGCTTGCTCCCATATATACCCCTGTGCTCCTCTATCTGCTCATATTCCAGTTCACAGGGCTCAGCTATTACAGCTTTGCTCTCATATACCCGGCAGTAATGGGAGCAATAGCCAGCATAATAATGTTCTTTATTGGCAGGGAGCTGCACAACAAATATACAGGCATTTTTGCAGCCCTTTTCACGGCAACAATACCCGCATTCATAACAAGAACCTCCGCGGGCGAGATAGAAAAGGAGGCTGTGTTTGCGGTTTCCGGCCTGATGGCATTGCTCTTTTTCATAATGGCCTACAAGCGCGGTTCCTGGAAGCATTCAGCCCTTTATTCTTCCCTGGCCGGAATATTCTTCATATACTCCATGATGGCCTCAGCCCAGATAAGATTCCTCATGATTATAATCTCCCTGTTTGCTGTGATATTGCTCCTGCTCAACAGGCCGCAGAAGCTGATGCCTTCCTATATGCCTGCGATGGCAATAACAGTCGCAGGCAACTTCATAATCCCCAACAGCCCGGTCAACATATCCATTGTAATTGCCACAGCCTCAGTCATGCTTTTTGTAGCGCTGAGATACGCTGCTGAAAAGTGGAATCTGATAAGGAAAGAGAGCCTCGTATATTTCTCCCCGGCTTTGTTTTTCGCAGCCTTCATAGCGCTCATAATACTCTCCAACTTCGTGCAGGCTGCAGCCGAAATATCGCACACGGCATACGAGCTCATAACCCTTGCCCAACCCAGCGCGATAGGCTACACTGTTGCGGAGAACCAGCCGGGCTCAACAGGCAGCATGGTCCAGCAGGCCGGAGCGCCATTCATAGGCAATACAGTGCCGCCTTTCGAACCCATGGC
>CAYUWT010000191.1:0-1980 GCA_964448625.1 uncultured archaeon | reverse complement strand
GGAGATAAAAACTGAAACCATTGAGGGTTTTGCCGTTCCGAGACCGAGTACCTGCTGATACTGAAACAGGCTGCAGAAATGGAAAGGGCCGAAAGCCAGAAGGGGGAGAAGGACAGGGTTGACATCATGAGCCTGCTTTTCAGCTGCGCTGTTGATTTCACGCTCTACAGCGCTATACTGAAAAAACACAATGCAGAGCATCTATCAGCGAGGCTGAAAAGGATAGTCAAAAATTTCAGCGGCTACAATTATTTGGATATGACACCAAGGCAGCTCAGGCTGAAGAAGAATGAGGTTCTGGAGAAGATGAAGCATATTTGAAGCTCTTTATAAATGTTTCAAAAATCTTTGAAACATATAATTTCCCCGGTAGATGGCATGTGGGTTGTAAGCACCTCCAGACTTTACCCATGCAAGTTGATGGGCAGTGCCGGCAAATATTTATATACCTGATAAGTATAATACCTATCAGGTATATTATGAAGTTCTACGATAGAGAAAGGGAATTGAAGCTGCTGGAAAACCTGAAGGGGAATTTCAGGCTGGCCATTGTCGGCAGAAGGAGAATAGGTAAAACCAGGCTGATAGAGGAGTTCTACAAAGAAAGGCTTACTCTGTTCATTTCGGCGGAAAAGTCAGAAAAAGAGATCATATCTGACTGGTCAAAGGAATATGCAGCCATACCAAAGGTTGACACATTCAGGGATTTATTCGAATATCTTTTCAGCCAGAAGAAGGAAACAATCTTCCTTGACGAGATCCAGAACCTTCTGAAGGTCAACAAATCCTTCATATTCGACCTGCAACGCCTTATAGATAAACACAGCCCCAGGCTGATAGTTTCAGGTTCCCTCATAAGGGCAATGAAGGGGCTGACGGAGAGCTACAGAAGCCCTCTGTTCGGCCGGTTTGACATGACAATGAAGCTGAGGGAGCTGAGCTTTAGGACTGTCGCAGAAATCTGCAGGGACCTGGGCATCGGTTTTGAAAATGCATTCAGGCTTTATGCAGTTTTCGGCGGCGTGCCGAAATACTACGAGCTCCTGGAGAAGCTCAGGCGCTTCGAGCTGGAGCCTTTCATACTTGAGATGTTCGTGCATTACCCCAGGCCATTGTACGAGGAGGTGAGGACAATGCTCCGCGAGGAGTTCGGAAAGGAGAACAGGATGTTCTTTTCCATACTTTCAGCAGTCTCTCAGGGAAATACAAGGCTTTCGGAGATAGGGGGCTTCGTGGGCACAGGGCAGACTAAGCTCACGAAATATCTGCATCTTCTCAGGCATGACTTTGAGATACTCTCAAGGGAGCTGCCGCTTATTGGAGGCAAGAGGGGCATATACAGGATAAATTCAAACCTTATGAGTTTCTGGTTTGCCAATATCTGGAGATACCAGGAGCTTCTGGAAAAGGGGGAAGAAGAAAGGCTTGCAGACATTCTCAGGCAGAACCTCAATTCATGGCTCGGCAGGTCATTTGAGAGCATTGTCATGGGGCTTGTCAAATCAGAGGGGATTCTGCCCTTTGTGGCCACAAAAATCGGCAGGCAGTGGGGCAGTTTCTTGGGCAAAGAGGGCAAAGAAGCCTATGAAATCGACATCCTGGCGCTCAATGAAAAGACAAACGACATCCTTTTTGGCGAATGCAAGTGGGAGGACAATGTGGATGCCGGCAAAATACTTTCCGCGCTCAGAGGCAAGGCAGGGCTTGTGGAATGGCGCAACAGGGACAGAAAAGAAAGCTATGCCATCTTTGCAAAGTCTTTCAGGGAAAGGGTGAAAGGAAAAAATGTTTATTGCTGCAGCCTGAAGGATATGGAAGCAGCTTTGCAGTAAATATGTATTATGTAAAATATATTTTACATACAGTACTTATGGAAGTGAGATGCAGACAGATGAGGTTGCAGACCCCCTCCCGACTTTAGTGGGTATCTATGAAAACGCTTCTCTTTCCTGTTCCTCTATTGTTACCTGCCTTTAAATT
>CAYUWT010000190.1:0-1992 GCA_964448625.1 uncultured archaeon | reverse complement strand
GCGATCCTCAACTCCAAAAAACTCCATCAGGTTTTCCCTGTTCTCCCGAGAATGCACTATGAATGCGTGCGGTGTGGAAAAAAGCAGTTTGTTCAGCAGCCTGTCTGCAAAGCCTGTCTCGTGCCCGGTCACTTTGTGGAGTGTCATCACAACCTTCCTGCCTTTCAGCCTTGCTATAAGCGCAATGGTGAAGAGGAGCGGGAAATGGAATGTTGCCCAAAAATGAAGGTGGATAATCTTTGATCTGCATGCAAGTGCTGCGGCAAGCCATGAGAGCGGGTTGTACCACCGTATAATATCGCTTACCCTGAAAGGGAATGTTCCTTTCCTGCCCTTGAAATATCCCGGGTAGAGGAATGAAGGGTAGGGACTTGGCATGCTTATGAAATGGACATCGCGCAAGCGCGATATGGCTTTTGCAAGCGCGAGGCAATACCTGCTTATCCCGCCCTGTATGGGGGGGAGTGTGCCCACCATCGTTACTCCTTTGCGGTCCATAAAGATAAATATGGAAGTCAATCATAAAAGGGTATGCGGCCGCTCCATTCCAACCTGCTGAAGGCGCTGTTTGCCTTGGTTGCGCTTTCAGTAATTCTCTGGCAGATTGGGATTCAGAACATTTATTCGGCCTTCAGCTCTGCAAACCCCGCATTCATTGCCGCCGCTTTCCTTCTCTTCGTCTTTGTGCTTTTCCTCAATGCCGCCAATTTCATGGTGCTGCTCAGCCCTGTGAACAGCAAATCGGCAGGCTTTCTGTACATAGCCAAAGGGTATGTGCATGCGTGGGCAGTCGGCCTTATAACGCCGGGAAGGGTGGGTGAGTTTTCCATGGCCTATTTCCTGAGGAAAAGCTTTGATGTCTCTAAAACCGTATCAATAGTCCTTCTGGAAAGGGTGATAACGGTCAGCGTGCTTGTCCTGCTTTCCTCAGGGCTTATACTTGCCGCATTCGGCGTGTGGCAGGCGATACTTGTCCTCGGCCTTGTTGCAGCCTCATGGGCCGCTCTCATAGCCTTCTCCCTCATGGATATGCCTGCTGTCAGAAGGCTTGCCGGATACAGCGAGACCATAAGGTTTTTCCTCGGCAGGGAGAAATCAGTGCTGTTTGCCTCAATCACATTTGTTGCAGCGCGGTGGCTGATGTTCGGCGTGATAAACTATGCGCTGCTGCTGTCCCTTGGCACAGAAGTGGAGTTTGCAGCCCTCATACCTGTGGTCGCGGCCAGCACCCTCATAAGCATGATACCTGTCACCATTGGAGGTCTTGGGCTGAGGGAAGGCTCATTCGTGCTCCTCTCCTCGTTCATAGGCATACCGCCAGGTATTGCAGGGGCAGCGGCTCTCCTGAATCTTTTTGTCGGCTATTCTGTAGGTATTGCGGCTCTCGCTTCACTTTTTATTTCCCCGGGATTCAAAGGCCTCAAAGCTGCGCTTAACCATATGAAAACGGGCTCAGTGCCTCTCCGCTGAGAGCAGCTCCGGATTGCTTCTGAAAAACTCTATGCCCTCTTCCATCACAATAGTAAGAGGTATCCTTGGCCTGTAGCCAAGCTGCTCCTTCGCTTTTGAATAATCGCATACCAATATATCCACTTCCGCCTTCCTTAAACGTGACTTGTCTATCTCTATCTCAACCTCTATTCCGGCAATCTTTGCAGCAAGTTTTACAAGGTCCTTTATGATTATCCCTTTTCCGTGCCCGAGATTGTAAGGCTCCCCGTGCTTCCCCTTCTCAACCGCAAGCAGATATCCCTGAATCATGTCCTCCACATGGGTGAAGTCCCTTATGGAGTCCGGGTTGCCTATTGTAACCTTGCGCTCCCCGCTGGAGAGGCAACGCGCTATCTGGCGGTTAATCACCGCTGTCACGAACTGCAGCCCCCTCCTTGGCCCTGAGTGGTTGAAGCCGCGCGTGATTGTTGTTGGCAAGCCGTACATGCGGTAATATGTGCCTGCGAGGCTTTCGGTTGCTACTTTGGATACGCCATAAGG
>CAYUWT010000189.1:0-1993 GCA_964448625.1 uncultured archaeon | reverse complement strand
GCCCTTTGGGGCCTATTTTGCCTACAGCAATCAAAGTCATACTTTTATTTAGTAATACTTATATTTAAGTCTTACTCTAATTAAGGCACAAGCCTCTCAGGGGTTCTTGGGAACAATATAACATCCTTTATGTTCGCAGCTCCTGTAACCTGCTGGACCAGCCTGTCAATACCCAGCCCTATGCCCCCGTGGGGAGGCATGCCGTACCTGAAGGCGCTTATGTAGAATGTGAAGTCTTCAGGGTTGAGCCCCTTTTCCTTTAGCCGCGCCACCAGCTCTTTATATCTGTGCTCCCTCTGCCCGCCGCTTGCTATCTCCATCCCCCTGTTGGATAAATCTATGCCCCTGCTGGCCTGTCCGTCCGACATGATGTAGAAGGGCTTTATTGCTGAGGGGTATTTTGTTATGAAGAACCAGTCATGGCCTTTCTGCGCCATCAGCTCCCCGAGTATCTTTTCCTCCGCATCCCCGAAATCGCTTCCATGCTCCGCCATGACCCCCCTTTTTTCCAGCATATCCACAGCTTCATCGTATGCAATCCTTTTGAAGGGGGGCTCCGGCGCCTTGAGCTCCTGTCCCAGAGCTTCCAGCTCAGCTTTGCAGGTTTTCTTCGTTTCCTTCAGGACGTTGTGTATGAGCCCCTCCACCTCTCCCATAACCCCCTCTTCATTCTCTATCCATGCTATCTCCATATCGAGCATGAGGAATTCAGAAACATGCCTCCTCGTGTGGAATTTTTCCGCCCTGAACGAGGGGCCTATTTCAAAAATATTATCCATGCCGCTCGCCATCAGCATCTGCTTGTAGAGCTGCGGGCTTTGCCTGATGAATGCTTTCCTCCCATAATAGCCGACCTCGAAGAGTGTTGCTCCCCCCTCAGCTCCTGCGGCCTGGATTATGGGGGTGGTCACTTCAAGATAGCCCCTCTGGTGGAAGTGGTTCCTTATTGCGTTGATAACCTTTGATTTCACCTTGAAATGGCTCAAAACTTGCTGGTCCCGCAGGTCCATGAACCTGTAGTCCAGCTTTATATCCGCCCCTGTTTCTATCTGTTCCCTCGTTTCAAAGGGCAGGGGCTTTTCGCTTTTTGCAGCAATAACAATGTTATCCGGCACTATCTCCAGTTTATCCGAAGGGGATTTTACAGCCTTTCCCGAGACAACAACGCAGTCCTCGCGGTCGAGCTTCCTTGCAATTTCCAGGAGGTTATCTTTTACAACCCCTTTTTTAAGCGTGACCTGAACCTCCCCCTCCCTGTCCCTTAAAATAAAGAACACCACTTTTCCTATATCCCTTACCTGCCAGACCCAGCCTCTTACAGAACACTTCTGCCCTTCCTTCAATGAGGCTGAATAAACAACTTCCCGCACATTAATGTGCGGGTAATTATGCGCGGCCATTATTTATCATGTGCGGGTGTTTTATAACCTTTCCGAAACTACCCGAACTTTAAAGTTCGGGAAATTAACTAGGCAGATTTATAGGCGGAATCAAAAGAAAAATATGCAGGAAAAAATAATAGAAGCGCTGAAAAACCCCTCAACATACCCCGAAAGGCCCAAAAAGGTGAAAACAATCGAAACCCACATCTCGTGGGTTTTCCTCACAGGCAGGCATGCATACAAGGTCAAAAAGCCCGTTAACTACGGCTTCCTCGATTTCTCCACACTCGAAAAAAGAAAGCATTTCTGCGAAGAGGAGTTAAGGCTTAACAGCCGCTTCAGCCGGGACCTTTACCTTGGAGTCCAGCCTATATGTCACCATAGAGGTTCAATAAACCTTGAGGGAAAAGGCGAAAAGGTGGAATACGCTGTTAAGATGAGGGAGATGGGGCAGGATAAAATATTGAGGAACATGCTTCTGGATGGGAAGGTCAACGAGGCTCTAATACAAAAGGTTGCCGACAAGGCGGCCGTTGCATATTCCGAAATAAAATCCACTGCAAAGGCAAGAAAGTTCGGCATGAGGCAGACCATTTTCCGCAACTGGGACG
>CAYUWT010000188.1:0-2013 GCA_964448625.1 uncultured archaeon | reverse complement strand
TGGTTGGTTTGGACATATTGTAATTTCTGCAAAAAGCTATAAAAAGCTTTCTCTACGCTTGACTCATGCCTCAACTATCGTCAATAGTCCGCTTGAGTTGGGTCACAGATTGTCCATACTCAAGGTTGCAGAAGGGGTAAAGTTGCGAGGGGGTGTGCATTTCGCTGAAAAGTCTTTTATCCTCCACAGCAAATAAGCCATATGGACCGCTATCTTGCCGGACAGCCAGCGCAGGCAGATTTTACCTCGAGTTTCCCTGAGGTCCCCATATCGCTGAAGATGATGGAGCTGGCAAATGTTGTGAGGGAATTCCTAGATGACCCCGTCCCATACAGCATCACTACAGGAGGCAGCATAAACAACATTCCTATAGCGAAAGAAGGTGTTGTATATTTCGGCTGTCTTGACCACAATTTCTATGCCGTCAGCGGGGAAGGGAAGGAGCTTTGGAGGTTCAGGACAAACGGTCCAATACCATCCTCTCCTGCAATCTCTGAGGGGAAGATATTCTTCGGCAGCCATGACGGCAATGTATATGCGCTTGACATGGGAGGGAGGTTATTGTGGAAGTTCAGTGCAAACGGCATGATTGCCTCGAAGCCGTTTGTTCATGAGGGGGTTGTATATGTGGGCTCCCAGGACAAGTGCCTTTACGCTATCGGCACTGATGGGAGGCTGCTGTGGAAGTTCGCGACAAACGGCTACATACCAACCAACCCCCTTGTCCACAAGGGCTCCGTTTATTTTGGCTCTTGGGACTCCAATCTTTATTCGCTCTCGCTGGAAGGGAGGCTGAATTTCAGGTTTTCAGCCAGCGGAGGGGTGACATCGCCGCAGGCATTGGGGAGCAAAGTCTTCTTCGCCAGCCAAGATTCAAACATTTATGCCATTGACACCGAAGGAAAGCTGCTGTGGAAGTTCGCGACAAACGGCCCGATAAGGCAGTGGCAACCGGGGCTGATTGGAGGTGTTATCTATTCGGGCTCTCTTGATAGGAACCTCTACGCTCTCAGCACAGAGGGAAAGCTGCTGTGGAGCTTCAGGATGGAGGATTACGCTGTCATGCCTCCTGTTTTGCACAAGGGCACGCTGTATGCTGGCTCTCTGGACTGCAATCTTTATGCCCTCAACGAAAAAGGCGGGCTGAAATGGAGGTTCCCTGCGGAGGGCCATATAATAGGCACTCCTGCCGTAATGAAAGACCGGATTTATTTCGGCTCGTGGGACTGCAACCTTTACTGCATAACTACGGAAGGCGGGCTTGTGTGGAAGTTCAGGACAAGCATGGGAACGCCAAGCTACATAATTCCGCCTGTAACCAAAATAAGCTTCGACAGTCCAAGTGCTGTATCATTTTCCAGGGAGGATCTGAATCTTTACAGAAAACCGCAAAGGCTTGATTCAGAAACCGGCGGCAGCCTTTACAAGGCCGATGCTACATATAAGGCGGAATCGAAGTATCAGGTCAAGAGGAGGTACGGATCCTGATTTATCCGGTTTCCACCCGCGGCTGAGTTCTGTAGGTATAACCAAGCTGCCAGGCAATCATTGGAATTTCGCCCTCAGTCTGATCCAGACCTATGGGTTCTATCTGAACCTGCTTTTCATGCCCCTGCACAATGCCTGCGAATTTGAGTGCTACGATATCTGCGACAAGAAGAGCATACTTACACTGCTCTTTGTAGTCACGCGGGCTTTCAGCTATCTCATGCGGATACATATGAAGCTTTCCGTCATGCACGAAACCTATCACTGAAAATATATTATCAAAATTTGACGCGAATGCTTCAAAATTGCGATCATTGTCTGCCGGGACATCATCCAGTCTGAGAAACTCGCCGCCTTTCAGATACATTTCATAATACCGCATTAGTTTGATTGGAGAAGGAGCATGGTCCATAGCATATTGTGCCAGGCCGTTTACTGATTTATATCGCACTGTTTCCATGTCCTGCATAAAATCATTCAATAGCCACTTAAAACCCATGGATTTATAAAACCCATCTATGCCTT
>CAYUWT010000187.1:0-2042 GCA_964448625.1 uncultured archaeon | reverse complement strand
AACCTTGTAGGCTATCCGCGCACTTCAGAATCCCCCCTATCCATAGCTCTCAGTTCGATAAGCGGCAGCTATGAGACGGTGCTTGAATACGATGCTGTAACCGGTATGTGGAGCACTTATAGCACCGTCTTCCCGGCAGGCAGCAGCCTGAGCACGCTGAAGCCCGGGAAGGGATATCTTCTGTACGCCTCAGGCCAAAGCACCCTTATTTATCCATAGCGTAATGCGGCTGCGAAATGATTAAATGCTTAACTTCTAACTATGGGCTATGGCTATGAAACAGTTTCCGGTGGACATGGGCGTTTTGGCAGCAGCATTGCTAATCTTTGGGGTTTCCTTCTCTTACGCAGCCCCTGCAATCCCTCATGTTGTTTACGGGAATGCAACAATTTCAGGCCAGCCGGCCCCTGCGGGCACCATAGTTGCAGCTATTGATTCCTCAGGCAAAACAATAGCCGAATACACTGTTTCAGAGCCCGGGAAATACGGATTCCTTGCGATACCGGGGGATGATTCCTCTACCCCTCAGGATGAAGGAGCTGTGGATAGCGAGACCATCTCCTTTTCCATAAACAGTATCAGCACAGGAAAATCCATCAGATGGAGATCAGGAAAGCTGGAGGAAGTTTCCCTATCCTCAGGCAGCGCGCAGCCAGGCGGGACAAATGGAGGCACTCAGGAAGGGTGCAGGGAGCTTTTCATTGAGAGCGAAAGCGATGAATACGCGGTTCCCGATGAAGGCATGCTGTTCGGCTATGTGATTGCAGAGAACTGCATCCCCGCAGCAAAAGAGCAGGTTGAGATTTCAGTATCGCTTAACAGCCGGAGCATGCTGGAGAAGACCATAACGACAGACGATGAAGGCACCTTCGAGCTCAGCTTCAGCATAGACAGCTCCTATTCACCCGGGACATACACGGCAGCTGTAAAGCACGGCGCGGACTCCAAATCAGAATCATTCAGAGTAGTTTCCGTGCAGCAGCCCGCCCAGCCTGCCCAGGAAACACAGCCGCCTTCACCCCAGCCCTCTCAAACACCTCCTGCACCGCAGCCAAATGCTACAGCAAACACAACTGCAACAACTAACCAGACTGCAGTTGCTAAAATTGTGGAGAAAGAGGAAGCTGATGAAGAAATAGGGGGAGAGGGGGGAGAAGAAGCCCAACCTACTCAGGCAGGAAACATGGCAGCGCAGCAGCCCCAGCCTAATAAATCAGCTGAAGGCAAAGGGGCAGCTGTCACCATTTCAATACCCAGAGCGATCGGCCTCCCTGAAATAAGGCTCAGCTTCCTCGAGCAGTTCTACCTTGCTGCAGCAGCCCTAATCCTTGTTTTGGTTGCGGCAAGCTATCTGAGGGTGAGGTAGGTTTGTACTCGTTCGCGACAATATTGAGTGATAAGAGCCGAATCACGAGCATACTTCTGGATATAGGGGGATTCGATAACCTTGATATGCGGCGGAATCAAGCTTAAATACTTAACTTTGGTATAATACTATTATTATGTATTTTAGATTTATCGACAGAGAACAAGAATTAGAATCTTTGGATGGCATCCTGCCTGTAAAAGACAATATAGTATATGTTGCGCTGTGGGGCAGGAGAAGGGTGGGAAAAACCAGGCTCATTTTAGAATTTTCAAATAGGATGAAAGATTGTAAGCTGCTTTATTTCTATGTGAGCAAAAAATCCCTAAGCCTCCTTTTGAGAGACTTTTCCGAATACCTGTGGAGCAAAAAGGTTCTTCAGGAAGGGGCAATAGTCAAGGATTTTGACTCTTTTTTGCAGATTTTAGCAGATTATTCCAAGAAGAATAAAACAATGATAGTTTTTGACGAGTTCCAGAACTTTCATTATGTTTATCCTCCTGCATATTCAATATTTCAGGCATACTACGACTATTACCATCTTCATATAAACGGCAAAACATCAGACCTCTTTATTTTGTTCCTGGGCTCATACGCGGGGATGATGAAAAGGCTTTTCTCATACAGAGAGCCGCTTTACGGGCGGGTGCATAAATTTATCGAGCTCAAGCCGCTG
>CAYUWT010000186.1:0-2054 GCA_964448625.1 uncultured archaeon | reverse complement strand
TGCATCCACTCTCCATGCTAAAGCATGGAGCGTCTCGGAAGCGACATGCGTGAAGTATCCATTATAAACCTGAACTGCGCATAATCACTAAATATGAAAACTGTGGTGGCTCTGGGAGGCAATGCCCTCCAGAGCCCGGGAGGGAAAACCACATACAGCAAATATCTTTCAACTATACATGAAACCTGCAGGCAGATTGCGCCGCTTGCCAAAAAGGGCCAGCTTCTTGTAGTGCATGGAAATGGGACAGAGGTTGGTAATCTTCTTCTCCAGCAGGAGGCAAGCGGGGTTGAGCCCAGGATGCCGCTGGATGTTGTTGTAGCTGAAACGCAGGGGCAGATAGGCTATCTGCTTGCGCAGAATATGGCTTCAGAGTTTTCTTCGGCGGGGATAAGAAAGGGGGCTGTGTGCTTAATAACAAGAATTCTCGTGGACAGAAATGATGAGGCTTTTGGCAGGCCAACCAAGCCTGTAGGCCCGCTGTACACAAGGGGAGAGCATGGGAAGCTGAGAGCGTTGCATAGAATGGCCAATGTCGGCAAAGGCTGGAGGCGTGTGGTCCCGAGCCCCAGACCCGTGGATATAATCGAGAAGGAGGAGATAAAAGCACTGCTCATGGACAATGCTGTGATAGCGTGCGGAGGGGGAGGCATACCTGTCATAAAGAGCGGTAAAGGCTTCAGGGGTGTTGAGGCTGTGATAGACAAGGATTATGCGGCTGCGCTGGCTGCAAGGATTCTAGGGGCGGAAAAGCTGGTTATACTGACTGATGTGGATGGCGTTTACATAAATTACGGGACAAAGAAGCGGAAGCTTCTCAGGGAAATGGATGTGAGGGAGGCGGAAGCATATTTGGAGAGGAGGAAATTCGGAGAAGGCAGCATGAAACCGAAGGTTGAGGCTGCGATTGATTTTGCGAAGTCCGGAGGGGAGTGTGTCATTGCACACATCAGGCATGCGGCAAAGGCTGCGGAAGGGAAAAACGGGACCATCATCCGAAACGGCTGAGTTATGGAAACAGAGAATATATTTTTTGAAAGCACTGCTGGCGGCAGGCTTGCGGGAGTGTTCCATTTTCCCCCGCAAACGCCAAAGGCTGTTTTCATAACGTGCCACGGATTTCTGAGCGCGAAGGGCAGCCATGCAAAGGTTGCGCAGATGCTTGCTGAGAAAGGCTTTGCAGCATTGCGGTTTGATTTCTACGGCTGCGGGGAGAGCGGGGGTGATTTTGAGAATGTAACGGTTTCGAGGTTTGTTGCAGACCTTGAAGGGGCAATGGATTATGTGAAGGTCAGGGTGAAAATGGATAAATTAATAGTTTACGGCTCAAGCCTCGGGGGCATGGTCGCCCTCCTTGGGGCTGCAAAGAGGAAAGATATAAGGGCCCTTGTGCTTCGCGCCCCTCTTTCCGATTTTTCAGGGTTGTGGAAAGGCATGGCTGGAAACAGGATGGGGGAATGGGAGCGGAAGGGCTTTCTTGATATGGAGCTGTTTGGGATAAAGTTCAGGCTGGGGTATGGTTTCTACAGGGATGCTGCGCATATTAATGTGCATGAAATGGCTAAAAAAATAACAGCTCCTGCGATAATTTTCCACGGGGACAGGGATTCTGTTGTTCCTCTGGAACAGAGCAGAAGGCTTGCAGCCAGCCTTGCGAATTCCAGGCTGGTTGTTTTTGAAGGGGCTGGTCACAGGTTTGAAGAAGGCGAGGAAAAACGCATGACTGAAGGGATAGCGGGGTTTTTAAGGAGCGTTCCTTAATTTAGTTTGAAGTGCAAAGCCTGTATGAAAAAGGATTTTTTGTCTCTTGCGGATGTCACGGGGGAAGAGCTGCTGGGGCTTCTGGAGCTTGCCGTAAAACTCAAGAAAAAACCTCTTGGAAAGCAGCTAGCAGGGAAAGCGGTGGCCCTTGTGTTTGAAAAGCCCTCCACGCGCACCAGGATGAGCTTTGAGGCTGGCATCTGGCAGCTCGGTGGGCAGCCAATATATATTGATTCGAGGGGAACGCAGCTTTCAAGGGGGGAGAGCATAGAGGACTTTGCGCGCACGCTTGA
>CAYUWT010000185.1:0-2063 GCA_964448625.1 uncultured archaeon | reverse complement strand
AAAGCTGCCTGTGCGCTTTGACAGGGAAAGCCATTGGGGCATAAAGTCAACAATTTCAGGCAACCTTTACCCGAATGATGAGTCGGGGCTTGTTGTGAAGGCAAAGAATCCGTTTGAGCCTGAGAGGCATATACTTCTGGTTGCAGGCAAGAGGTACATGGGCACAAGGGCTGCAATCATTGCCTTTCTGAAGGGATTTAAGGAGATTTCAGCAGGCAACATCCACAGCCGCTCTGTTAAGGCGAAGGTGGTTGAGGGCATTGACCTTGACTCTGACGGCATCATTGATGATATTGAGTTCAGGGAGTGAATTGGGAATAAAGCTATCCCTGTTTTTTTGCAAACTGGTCTGTCCATAACTCGAATATCTTGTAGTCAACGCGCTCCTTTGAAAAAAGCTCTATTACCCTGTTGGATTGCTCTATGGGCACTGCTAAAACTCTCTGCGACAAAGGCAGGGCATTTATTGCCTTTATAATGCCTTCCCTGACATATCCTTTTTCCCTCCTTCCAAACAGCTGCCTTATTATTCTGTTTCTTTTTGTAACGTTTTTTATCGGTTCAAAGACAAAGAGCGAATAATGCTTCATGCCTTTCGGCTGCTGCCTGTACCTGCCGTAAAGTATTATGCCATCGCTTATTATGCTTCTTTTCAGCCCCCATTTTTCCAGCATGCCGGTTTTTACGCTTATGCTGCTCTTAATGCCCTTTAGACCCCACACCTCAAAAATCCTTGATTTATAGAACTTCTTCAGGTTTGAGTTTACTATTTTCTCAACTTTGGGTGCATCTTCCTCTTTTTCCAAATCAATGAATATGTCAATATCGCTGCTTTTATCATAATCCCCCCTTGCAGTGCTGCCGAAGAGTATTATGTCCTTGACCGACAGGTCCTTTAGTTCAGGCAATAAGAATGATGCAAATGATTCCGCATACCCTATAAAAGCCAGCTTATTCAATTTCATCACCTGCCTTTTTCAGTTCTTGCATAAGAATCTCTTTCAGTCTTGCAAAGGCTAAATACACTTCCTTTATTTGCTCTTTGCCTGATTTGCCATACATCAGCGTGTTTCTTTTGTCCTCTATCCTATATATAAGCTCGTATATTTCAGTTTTCAGGGGAAACTCTACAGGCAGCTTTCTTTCTATTAGCGGTTCTATCTTCTGCGTTTCCTTGGGCCGCTTGAACCAGTCGTGTTTTACCAATTTTCCGACAGGTATCTTATTGAGAAGGTGCAGGTAAAGCTCAAGCAACTGTATGGCACACGCGCTGCAATGAAATCCTATTGTCACGGGCTTGTTCTCTATACCCTGGTCTATGGCGTCTTTAAGCTCGTCAAGGTGTTCTCTTATTTTGATTTTGTGTTCCTGCACTGAAGTCATTTCGGTATTTTTTATACCTCCTCAAGGTATAATATATACCAGATATAAAAATCTTTCGGTATATTTTGATCCGAATACAGGTATTTTATATACCGAAGTCAGAAGCCGGCATGCAACTGCTCAAACGCCTTCTTCGCTTCCTCTATGAATTCCTGCTCCCTTTCTGTTTTTATGACTGCTCCAGCAGCTCCTGTATGCCCTCCGAAGCTGCCCTCAACCTTTCCAGCTATTTCTGAAATCACAGCCCTGAGGTCGTGGCCGTTTGCATCAGCCGCTATTCTGAGGCTGACTTTCGTGTTTCCGTCATCCATGAGCGCCATTGAGAGTATAAGAGTTCCTTCGCTGAGCCAGTTTGACTTCGCAACCATTGATGCGAGCGTGCCTATCATCGTCTCCCGTATGTTTCTGCCTGCGTTTATGATTATGTAGTTTTTGCCCTTTATCAGGTGCTTTGAGCTTCCTGAGCTGTAGCTTTCCTCAAACCAGTTAAGCGCCTTCATTATTTCCTTCTTGTAGCCTGAAAGGTGGTCTATTGCCTTGGCCTTGAGCTTTTTATTGCCGAGGCAGCAGCCTATGCCCAGAGCTGCCTTGTCCATTCTTCCGCACGCATTGAGCAAAGTCGAGAATTCCTTCGCATCCCGCAGGGGCGATTCCTTCTCTTCCTCGCAGAGTATGTACAC
>CAYUWT010000184.1:0-2105 GCA_964448625.1 uncultured archaeon | reverse complement strand
AGCAAAGCTTTTTCCCTGGAAATCAAATGGCTTCTACTTCATTATAAGCTCTTTGGCAACGAACAATGTGCCGCCAAGCACCAGAAGCCATGCAATCACTGCCCAAAGCAGCTGCAAGCCACCAAGCACACCGTCAAGGGCCGGAACTGCTGAACTCAGCATCCCCTTTCCCCATGCGGTGCTAGCCTCTAGGAGCAGAAATACCGCTCCTGCCGCCAAAAAGCTGAAGCCTTTCGGCGCACTGTCCCTGATCTTTGCGTACTGCGCGAACACAAGCACGAGGAAAATCCCCACTGCAAGTGCCGCGCTTCCTGCTAGACCTTCTATTAGTGCCATGTGCTTCACCTTAACTATTAGTTGGTAAGCGTGGGTTTATAAGCCTTTCTAACGTTGATTGACGTAATAATTTCATAAAAACACTACATAGAGGCTACAAAATTAAAACTACATTAAATATAAAAATAGGAAAGTATTTTTATATAAAAATACTTCAGCAGTTGATTCCCGTAACTTTAGTTACGGGTAGTTTACAAGCTCTCTATAGCAGCCCCTACGAGAATTAAGCCAGCCGCCACTGCCATGAGCTTTATCGCATCGAAGGCAACCGTGATGACCACTTCCTTCCGGTTCCTCCTTATTATAGCAGCTGAGAGCAGACCACCTGCAAGCGCAGCCCCTATGTAGCCAGCTATCTCCGGTATCCCGTGGGGCATGAAGGCGATTGCATTTGCAGGTATGTGGAATAGCTCCTTCGAAGACTGGCCTATGACCACCCCAAGTATGCTCGCATTCCAGACAAGGATGAACACAGCGCCTGCCCCGAAAATGAATGAGAAAAGGAAGGAGAAAAGCATTACCTGCAGGTTGTTGTAGAGCACCTCGCTGAAGAAAAGGAATTTATCATCAGCAACGCTTGCAGTAATCTCCCCGCTTATCCCCCTTATTTCGGCAATCTTCTCTGCCTGAACCCCGAAATGCTCCTTTGGGAGAAGCGCGGCCCCCATGGTAAAAGCAGCCGTTACGCCACCGAAATACAAAAGCAGGAGGATTATGTCCCGTGCATGCCTCTCCAGGAAGCCTTTTTGTATATGCCTTGCTATCTCCTTCTCCTCTATGCGCTCTTCCCTCCTTATGAGGTAGGTGAGGAAGAATGCGCTGGGGATTATGGTGAATAGGACTGCTATGAACCCTGAGTTCACCCCTATGGAGACCGGGACTGCCCAGCTGAGGTAAATAGCTACGCTCCCCAATACAAGCGACCAGAAGAACATGTGGTGGGGCTTCTTCATGACATCCTTGAAAGAGACAAGGGATTCGAGCATGCTGTATATTATAGTGGTGTAGCCGCCTTTTATTTATTAAGGGATAATTTCCCAGCCGGGAGCTGCCAATTTATAAAATTCCTAACCGCTTTCGGCAAACAAATATTAACCAACAGCAGCCATATAATATAAAATGGTAAAGCTCACGAAAATCACAGTCTCCGGCTTCAAGTCGTTCAAACGGAAATCAGCCATACCCATCCAGCCCGGGATAAGCGTTTTCACCGGCCCCAACGGCTCTGGCAAGACCAATGTGGCAGATGCTATTACCTTTGTTCTGGGGAAGATACCCTCCAAAAGCCTCCGCGCGAAAAAAGCGCAGAACCTCATTTTCCACGGAAGCGACAAGAAGGATGCAAGCGAGAATGCCCTGGTTGCCCTGCATTTCGATAACTCAAGCAAAAAAATGCCCGTGCCGGAAAGCGAGGTGGTGATAACAAGGCGCATAAACGCCAACGGAGTGAGCACATACAGGGTCAACGGTGGTGTTGTCACAAGGCAGCAGATGCTCGACACCCTCCTCCCTGCAGGCCTGCATCCTGATGCGTACAACATAATACAGCAGGGGGATGTGAACCAGATTGTCGACATGAGCCCTGAGGGCAGGAGGAGGATTATAGACGAGATAGCGGGGATTGCGGAGTACGATGACAAGAAGAAGAAGGCTGAGGCTGAGCTTGCTTCTGTGGAGGAGAAGCTGAAGGAGGCTGAGATAATCATAAGGGAAAAATCGCTTGTCGTGGAAAGGCTGAAGAAGGAAAAGGATGCAGCTTTGCATTACAG
>CAYUWT010000183.1:0-2117 GCA_964448625.1 uncultured archaeon | reverse complement strand
ACTTCAGGTCATCGCCCCATTTTACATCAAAGCCATTCTTGCCCAGTATTTCCACAGCCTCTGTGTACGACACCCTTTTGAATGGCCTTCTCACTTCCTTCAGCCTCCCTATATCAGCAGAGAGGAATTCAAGCTCCTCTTTCCTGTTTTTAAGCGCACTCTGCACCATCGAATAAACAGTGTTTTCTATCTCTGCAAGAAGCTTGTCAAACCCCCCCGGGAACTCTATTTCAATAAGTGTGAATTCTGTCAGGTGCCTTCCGTCAACATCCGGCTCTGCCCTGAAGCTCGGGCCTATGCAGAATACGTTCCCTATATACGGTATGAGGCTCTCAAGGTAAAGCTGGCCTGTCTGGCACATGTATGAAGTCTCACCGAAGAAGTCAACCCTGAAAAGCGTGTCTATGTTTTCACAGGACCCTGTTGCCTTTGTTATGTGGGGCACAACCACTTCAGTGTATCCGCTCTCCTCGAAGTATTTCCTCGCCCCCCTTATAAGCTCTGACTCTATCTTTGCCACATGGTGTATTTCGGGTATGCTCAGCATTGTGTGCCTGTTTTTTGTGGAAGAAAGGCTTTTTGCATTCATCATGCTCTGTCACCCTTGAAATATTCATAGAGTTGTATTTTTTATGAATTTGTTTGACAAAAATATATCATAGTGTTGTATTTATATTCTGGGGTGCAGTATATCATAGGCGTGGGAGGTGGTGCAGTGCTGGACTCGAAGACAATAAAGGGAATAAACGACTTTGTGTACACCAAGCCCAGGACAATACAGGAGATAGCGGAGTATATAAGGAAAAACTGGAGAACCGCAGACAAGTATGTAGACAGCATTTCAAAAGAGACGGGCAGCGTTTCTGTAAGAACATTCAGGGAAGGCACCAAAGGCGCCCTGAAAATAGTGTACTGGAACAACACAGACAAGATACACTCCTCGGAATTCCAGGAGAAGCTGCTGAACAAGATAGAATCTGTCAGGAAAAAGGAAGAGTTCTCCCCCTTCGATTTCTACCAGTACGTGGGCGAAGGCAAGAGAGATGCAGTCATGCTAAAAGCCGGAAAGGGGGGCGGTGACAACCTCAGCAGGCACCTCAAGCAGGCCAGCTCCCATGTGCTGAGCTTTTCTGGAAACCTGTCATGGATAAACGAGACAGAAGGCGGGGAAAGGCTTATCAGCGTGATGGAAGGTCTTGCAAAGAAGAATGTGGTGGTCAAAATCCTTTCAAGGGTCACTGTTGATTCAATAAAAAACACGCAGAAGATAATGCAGATAAACGAGAAATCAGGGAAAAATCTCATTGAAGTAAGGCATATGGAGCAGCCCCTGAGGGGGTTTGTAATAGACAACCATATAGCAAGATTCAGGGAGGTCAGGGACCCCTCAGACTACGAGAAAGGCGAGCTTGACGAGAAGGTGCTGCTGTTCTATGAGATCTTTGACAGCGAATGGATAGAATGGTTCCAGAAAGTTTTCTGGCACCTGTTCAGGACAGCCATACCTGCAGAGAAGAGGATAAAAGACCTGATGACAATCAGGAATGTCTACAGGGTTTGAGCATATTATAGAAAAACAAGACAGGTTTTTAGTGGCGATAGTTCACAAAGATTACTGGAAGGCGTAACGAGTGAGGATGCGTCCTCACGAGTAGCCTCCATTTTTGATTAAACTTTTTAGGAAAAAGTTTACTGCCTGTGGACAGTCGCGTATTCAGGAGTCAGCACAAGCCAGTCCTGCTCAACCCCGGCTATGTCGCCGTTGTTCGCAACCACCGCTTTCTTCAGCTTCTCCACTGCCCTCTTGAGCTCGCCCATATCCTTGTCCTTCAGCCCCTTTATCTTCAGGAAGATTATCGAGCCCTCCCTCAGGTGCCTGATTATCCTGTCAGCATCAGAGAATTCCTCAAGCTTTGCTATCTTTATCCCGAGCTTGCCCATGCTCTTCTCGTTAGTGTCCATTACATTGACCTCGAGCATCTCTTCCTCATCTCTTGGCTTTGGGCCTCTCCTAGAAAAAATCCCTCTTATTGCCATCTGTACCCTCCGAATTTTTATTGCACTAATAATAATTGGCGCAAACATTTAAAAACACATATGTAGCTTTTTTCATATCC
>CAYUWT010000182.1:0-2132 GCA_964448625.1 uncultured archaeon | reverse complement strand
GCAATAGCAAGAATGCAGCTTGGATTATACTCCGAAGTTGGAGACAGCGAAGCGTACATGCTGACGCTTCGAGGCGCAAGAAACGCAGAATGGATAAATCATGATGAGTTTTTGAATTATATGAAAGAGGCTTACGAAGCCGGACTTATAACAAGGTGATAAAAAATGCCAATTCCAGCAAATGTATTTACGCAACCAGGAGGATTTTTCGAGCTTTTCGCTTCGAGACAGGAAAAAATAGACCAGGCAATGCAGGATCCCAAGGACGATCCTGTATGGGGTCCGCTAAGTTTCCTAGGAAACGAGATGAAAAATACTGGTTATGGTGGAAGCGCTATAAGTCAGGCTAGGTTTATGCCGATGTGGACATTAGGCCCAAGAGAGCCTAAAGTTGTTCAGGGACCGCCTGGTCCACAAGGGCCTCAGGGACCAAGAGGGCCTCCAGG
Source organism: uncultured archaeon (assembly GCA_964448625.1). Taxonomy (GTDB): domain Archaea; phylum Aenigmatarchaeota; class Aenigmatarchaeia; order QMZP01; family QMZP01; genus CAYUWT01. The sequence goes on along the minus strand of CAYUWT010000182.1, from coordinate 1,686 downwards.
AGAAGGCGGTGGCCGCACTCCTGTATATGGAGAGAACGGACAGCCACCTATTTACATATCATTCAATCCCCACAACGTGAACACCAATAATAATGGTGATGGCATAAACTTTGCAAGCCCTGCCGCAACAGCAGTAGGACACACAAAACAGAAATATGATATGGAAGTAGGCGGAACAGCTAATGCTGGTGGGAAAGAACCTTATAGAGATATCGGACTGGAAAAAGTCTTGGGTTCTTACCCTATCGAAATAAATCCAGCAACTGGTGCCAGTATGGGCAATCAAACTAGCGGTTTCGGCGGGCAGGCAATAGGCAATAACTTGGATCGCGGGTCTGTTGAAGCTGCAAATGATTTCGCAAACGCATTCCTAAGTCTCTACTTTGGTGGAGAATCCCCAGCTAGGAGTCCTGGCGAAGCGGCTTACAAAGAATTGATCGAAAAAGGAGCCAGATATTTTGTTGACAAAAAATTAGTCGGCACAATAGACGAAGGGAGAACATACGCAGCTAAAGCGATTTCCGAAGTCTATGGTGCTCTGCTCAAGGAAATTGAAACGACTTCAAAAAGGTAACCATAGTTTTCCTAAAACTAAATGGAGGTGAAATATTATGGCAGATGGAAAAGATTCATTAATAAACGGTGACGGTATAAACTACGGAAGTCCGGGTGCAGTAGCTGTAGGCAAGAAGTCACAGCAATATGCATTAGGCGGAAACGCCCAGGGAGACGGAGACAAAGAAACCGTAGATGCAACCAAGGGGTATCCAAGTGGTGTTACAATAAATCCCCTTACAGGATACAACTCTGGTAACCAAACAGCTGGTTTCGGTGGAAGCGCAATAGGTGTAACATATGGCGATAAGCCGGACGTGAATTTCTTTGACAAGTTCAAGGAAATAGCTGCAAGAGTATTCAGTGGATACGAAAAACCAGGAATTGAAAAACCAGCTCCGGCACAACCAACTGGCGCCACAGTACCCCCAGGTCAACCGACAGGACCCCAGTATATCAATGAAGTTATTAGGTTAGCTAACAATCCTGCCGCAGGTCTTGATATAGCTACTATTTTAACTCACTGGGGTGCAGGGAAAACTCCAGCAGAAATAGAGCAGATTATGACAGGTCAGCAACCTGCAGCGCCGTAAGGCGAATGCATTTTTTGATTTTTTATTTTTATCTTTCATAGAGAATTGCGTTGCTTATGACATACAACGCGCAATTGTTTTGAAATACCGGTGTAGAAAGATGGCAACTGAAAACATGGAACCAGGAACAAATGTCGATTATGTCAGCCCTGCTTATAGAAAGGCCGTGCAAGAAACAGGGATTTCAGTTCCCGTGGGGATAGTTGGTACTAGTGGCATGCCCCCGGGATTTGTTTATCATGACACACAGGCCCAGCCTTCTGTCTTAGATCCGTTTGGCCGCATTACCGAGCCGGATGCTCTTAGAGAATTGTACGCAACCCAGCAGTTCAGGGAACAGCTCAGACACGCTAAATTTCCAGGAACTCCGGCTGCAGCGGCTGAAATGATTGCCGGCGCGGTTAACGGGACGACGCCAAACATGGCACAAAACCTGTTACTACCTTACCATGCGAGGCTGGTTGCCGGAATGGCTACAAGCCTCTATCATGCGGCAGCCCTGAAAGGAGAGGAAAGAAACCTGGCTGCATGGAGATTC
>CAYUWT010000181.1:0-2152 GCA_964448625.1 uncultured archaeon | reverse complement strand
CGGCAAGGGGCGGATATAAAGTGTACTCTCATGAGGCATTCACCTACTACCTGAGAGACCTGGGAGAAATCCTCATCGCTGAGAAGTTTGACCGATTCAGAAAAATAAGGAACAGGATAAACTATTATGGGAAGGCTATTGATGCAGGGTCTGCAAAGGTATATAGCAAGGATATAAGGCGTATTATTGCGGAGCTGAAGCAGAAGCACCTGAAGGGTATCATATAATCTTGCGGGGGGTATTGAAGAGGTCGAGGAGGATTAGGGAAACTGGGTTGCCTATTGTGATTTAGGGTGGGGTGTGATGGTGTTAATCTCTTTTCTTAAGCCGTTCCTCCCTTTTCTGGTCGCTCTTTTTGAAAGAAAGTGAAATGGGCCCGGTGGGCCAGAAAACTTGGGTTCAATTGGCTCAGATGTCCTGGGTCTTCTGTTCACGATCTTGTTTTCGGCTGGCTCCCTTGTCCTGTTCTGTCTGCCTATAGTTCTTCCATTGATGAACATATTGGAAGAAATCATCCACCGAACCACTTTTTCAGCCTCTCGGATTCGAAAAGCTTTTTGCCTTCAAGGCCTTCTTCAGAAGGGGGGCCTAGATTTGCTTTGGGGCCTTCCGGGGAAAGGAGATGGATTTCAGCAGGCGCCGCCTGCTCTCCTCCAGTGTCAATAAAGCAGACTCCTTTTCCCTCGTAAGGCTCTGCCTCCTTTCCTGAGATTTCAGAAATCAGCCTTTTTGCAACTGCCATTGCCTGCGCTTCAGCAAAGACCCCGGCCTTAGGGTGAGGGCTGCCATTGGGGAGCCTGATTGAAGCAGCGTCCCCTACAGCGTACACGTGAGGTACAGCTTCAAAGCTCCCGAGAGTGACAGGGACAAAGCCAGTGGAGTCCGCAAGACCGGAATCAGCCAGAAACGCGGGAGACCTGTGGGGGGGCATTGCGCAGAGGAGGTCATAGGAAAGCTCAAAGCCGTTTTCATAGATTATTTTCCCTCGCTCCACAATTTTGGGTTTGAGCAGGGGGATGTATTCAATTCCCTTTCCAGAAAGGAGAGCTTCCACAGCAGAGCCAACTGCTTTTCCTGCAACTGGCATTGGCTGGGGTTCAGGGGTGGTCAGGACAAGGCGTATCCTGCCCCTCACATTCCTTTTCCTCAACAGGTCATCAATCAGGAGGGCATATTCATAGGGAGCAGGAGGGCATTTGAAAGGGACTGATGAAATTAAGATTACAATGGTGCCATGGTTGATTTTTTCCAGGGCATATCTGAGGCGCATGACAGAATCAGTGTCGCAGAGGTTGTATGAATTTTCCGCCAGGCCGGGTATGAGCTCCGGCTTCAGCTCGGCCCCCAGGGCAATCACAAGATCATCATATGGGAGCATGAGTGACTTTGTCCTGACATGCCTGTCTTTGGTGTCTATTGAAACGATCTCTTCCTGGACAAACTTCACGTGCCTGGTCCTGAGAGAGGAATAAGGCCTGTAGCCCTCCTCTGGCTTCCTCCTTCCTATCATTGCCCACTGCATGGAAAAGCCCATGCTGAAGCTGGAGTTCTTCTCCACAAGGGTGATTTCTGCTTTGCCTTCTTTTGCGAGGAAATCCAGTTCCGTGGCCAGGGTAAGGCCTGCGAAACCCGCCCCCAAAATAACTATCTTGTGCATATTATTTCTTTGAAACAGGATATAAAAAGAGGTCTGGAATCTGGCTAATCAAAGTGCAATGGGCCCGGAGGGATTTCCAACTCCCTTTCTTTGGGGTAAGTCTTAGACCTTTCTTTTGGGAAAGAAAGGGATTAGGTTTGAACCCTCGACTCCCCGGTGTGAAGCCGCAAGCGGCAACCCGTAAGCTGGCGCTTCCGGTTTCTTCTGTCATCCAACCCTTTGGGGTTGTAAACACGCTTTTAATTCCCGTTTTTGGGCGGCAGCCTTTTATTGAAAAAGGCTGCTGACATTAAAAGCCTCACCAGGGCAGCTTTTCAAGCATCCCACGGGTGCTCTACCATTCCAGCAAGCTTTTCGGTTGGAAGCCGTCGCGAGCGAGGAGCTGCGCGACGAAGCGAGCAGGCTCCGCTTTTGGTCGAGCTTTTCCCCGAAAAGATCGTGGCTGAGCTACGGGCCCCTAATATTATATCTAGGTTTTAAATAAAAGAAATATCT
>CAYUWT010000180.1:0-2162 GCA_964448625.1 uncultured archaeon | reverse complement strand
CTGCGAATGGGATTGCGGATTACATGAAAATGGGGCTCATACCGTGGGTGGAGGGGATATACAGGAAGGATTTATTAGCGTTTGCAGGCATGAAGGCCCACAACGAGCCTGCGGTTGATGCGGTAATATTGTCCCACGCGCATCTGGACCATGCAGGTCATGTCTCCTTTCTTGATGAGGATATACCTGTTTACTGCCCGGAGATAACATACCACATACTGAAAGCACTTCATGAAACCCAGCTGAGGAAACTTGGAAACGAGATAATCGATTTCAAGAGAAGGCCGCTTCTGAACCCAAGAGAAGCCCCTGTAAAGAGAAAGCTCAGTATTGTTAAAGGCAGGCTCAGGGTAAACGGGCTTGAAGTAGAGCTCATTCCTGTGGACCACAGCGTTCCCGGGGCATGTGGGATGCTGGTTTACGGCTCCGAGAAGACAATAGCATACAGCGGGGATTTGAGGCTCCACGGGAGAGATGGATATTTAACTCAGGAGTTCGCGGAAAGGGTGGCCATAGAGAAGCCTGATATCTTCATATGCGAAGGGACGAGGATTGAAGAGAGCGATACCCAAGGCGAAGCGTATGTGAAGGCCAACTGCAGCAAAACAATTTCGCAGGCCAAGGGTCTGGTGATTGCGGATTTCGCATTCAAGGACACCTCGAGATTCAGAACCTTTCTGGAGATTGCAAAAGAAAGCGGAAGGAAGCTGTGCATCCCTTTCAAAGATGCGCATTACATAAGAGCGCTTAAACCCCTCATCCCTGAACTGCCTGACCTGAAGGATGAGAGCATACTGCTGTATAAGGAAAAGAAGGGGGCAGGGACATTTAGGGAAAGGGATTATATGAGCTGGGAGAGGGAGTTTCTCGATAAGGAAAACACTGTAACAGCTGAAGAGGTGGGCAAGATGCAGAATGAAATAATTATGGCGCTGGGATATTTCGACCTTACTGAGCTGATAGACCTCAAACCTCAGGAAGGCAGCATTTACATAAAGTCAGCTTCCGAGGCTTTCAATGAAGAGCAGCAGTTCGATTTCGAAAGGCTGAATAGATGGTTGTCTCATTTCAGGGCTGGATACGTTAACTGCCACGCCTCAGGCCATGCGCCCGGCCAGGATATTGCAAAGGTAATAAACACGTGCTGCCCGAAAGTGCTCATGCCGGTCCACACGCAGAAGCCCGGGATGTTTCAGGGGCTTGTGAGGGGAATGAATATCGAGCTTCCGGAAATCAGGCAAGATATTTAATATATCAGAAAAGCAGTTTCTGCATGCCGATGGCTGAAAAAAATAACAGGCCGAAGTATGCGCCTGCGGACAGGTTGAAAATTATTGTTGTTATGCTGGCGAAGGGGTTCCAGGGCTTTTCCATCATCCTGGGTATTATGTATGCCCAGCAGAAGGTCTTGTAGAAGCTCACTATAGCCATTATCCAGAAAAAAGGGAGGGAGGAAATGAGCGCTCCCACAAGAGCGCCGCTCGCGTGCAGCGCGTCATCCGGTCCCGGGAAGAAAGGCGGCCATTCAGGCTCCGTAAGGGGGAGGAGGGCGTAACGCAGGCCCCGGAGGATGGGAAACGTGACCATTGTGAAAACCACAGCATAGAACGGGCCGTATAATATGGCGGCAAGGACTGTCGAAAGCGTGCTGAATTCTATGCCTATCATCCCTATGGGGCTGAAGGCGCCGAGTATCACCTTCTCAAGCCATATCATGCTGTATATAAGCATGAGCGGCAGCCCGGCAAGCATGTAAGCTATTACCGAGCCTATGGTGTAGGTAAGGACCAGCACCACCTTCTTCTTGTTGGCCATTAAAGCTGCTCCGATTTGTGCCATATACTGTCTTGTAATGGGATATAAGAAATATAGCCATGAGCGACTGATAAAATTGTCTTAAATAAAACTCAAGAAGATATTTGTGTGTCTGATGGGGGAGTTAATTTTGGCATTTGATAGCCATCGCCTAAAATATCGCGTATTTTTCTTTTCCTGTAAATATATCTGGATAATGGGATAGAGGCAGCCACACCAGCCTCTACAGCTCCCTGAGCATAATTTCCATTAGCTATGTCAGTACCACCAGCAACTCCAAGGTATAGGAAAGCGCCAAATCTTGTTGCCTCATAAAATACTTTACTATAGACCATCGCATATTTTTT
>CAYUWT010000179.1:0-2169 GCA_964448625.1 uncultured archaeon | reverse complement strand
TTTTATATGGAAATTCCATTTCAGAAATGCAGGTTCTTTAGTGGTTTCAGATTAGCAATGCTCCCGGCGGCACGAATTCGGAGAATAAAACAAAGATTAGGGCTATTATAGCTAATGCTATTATCTCCGGCACTATTACTGCCAGTGCGGCCCTGCCTGTTGCCATATTATGTAAACTTTTCAGGCCTATTATATTGAGGACTATGGTCCATACAATGAAAATTACAATAATGTAAGGAATGGGTATCCACCCCAGCAGCAGCATTGGTGTCGAGCCATAAAACACAGATTTCAGTGTCTGGTGGATTCCGCTGCGCGCGCCGAAAAGGTATGCAAAAGCATGGACTATAAGGCCCCACAAAGGGATGAATATCAATAAAAAACCATAGGTTAGCACAAGGAATAAAATGCCCAACTGCCATGCTGCCGGGTTGAAGAGCAGCGATGTCACTCCAGAGAGCACTGCATAAACTGCTGCTAAAACCGCCATGTGTTTGAACGCCTCGTCAAGTTTTGTGTTTTTCTCTTTTTCGAATGCCTTGTTTGGCGAACGCAAAAATCCATTTATTCTGGTTATGCACATGAAGATGACCTGCTTATTCCTTGCCTTTCAGCCTTAAAATAGCTTCGGCTATATCGCCTGTTTTTTCCAGGGCTGCGGCCGCCTCCTCCACTGAGGCGCCTGTTTTTTCCATTATCATTTTTATGTCATCAAGAGTGAATTTCTCTCTTGGCCTTTCCGAAATATCACCGGATATCTGGAATGACTCCTGGCCCATCATGTTTATTCTGGATACCTGCGCGTTTGATATGACAATGTCCTTCTCTGGGGTCTTTATTATAACTTCCTCTGCCTCTATTTCCTCGCTCTTGACACCAAGCTGCTTCATTGCCTTTTCAAGCTGTTTTGGGTTGATTTTCATGCAAAGGAATTGTATTGGTTGTTTTTAAGTGCAGCATTGTTTGCGGTGCATGCTGCTTGCGCTGCTATAGGCCTGTGTTGTGTAAATGTGTATAATGAAATATATTTTTCATCATATACATCAAAAGTGCCTTTGTGTATTTATTGGCCAGGAGACTAATCAAAATTGTATTGGTTTCTGTGTGCTGGGTGTGTTAATGAGGCTGCATATCTTGGATGTAGACTATATAATGGTGGGGGAGAAACCTGTTGTCAGGATTCTTGGAAAGGATAAGAAGGGGGAGACGGTCTGCGGCTTCTATGAGGGGTATCTTCCGTACTTCTATGCGAAAAAGGACCCTGTGGAATTCCTGGAAAACAATACTCTCGTACTGAATATAGAGAAAACAAAAAAGAAGCTTGCTGTAGGATACGGGGGCGAAGCCGATGCATGGAAGGTTACGGTATCCCACCCTGCACGGGTGCCTGAATTAAGGGAGTTTCTCAGGTCAAAGGGCGTGGAAACATGCGAGGCCGACATACTTTTCAAATACAGGTTCCTTGCCGATATGGGCCTGAACGGATTTGGGTGGGCTGAGATAGAAAAAAGCAACGGCGTATCCACAAACACCGTGCTTGCGGACAGGAAAGTGCAGATAACAAAAATAAGCCCGCTTGACTGTGAGGAATCGGTTGATATGAATGCGCTTTCGCTTGATATTGAGTGCATGGCAATGCAGGAAGGCTTTGTCCCTGACCCTGCAAGGGACCCTGTAATTGTGATGTCTCTTGTGTTCAGCGGGTTGTATAAGGGGCAAAAACATGTTGCCCTCTCTACGAGGCCCGGCGAGGGTATCATGAATTTTGACACAGAGAAAGAGATGCTGGAGGCATTCATCAATATTGTAAATGACTATGACCCAGACATAATAACCGGCTATAATATCAACAACTATGACTTGCCATATCTGCTTGAGAGGATGAGGAAGAACGGCATAAGGGCCCTGTTTGGAAGATGTACGGACAAACAGGTGAACGCTGTCAAAATATCAATAAAAACCAGGATAAACATTTACGGAAGGATAGTGGCAGACAGCTTTGAAGTGGTGAAAAAGGACTATTCGCTCAAGAGGTATGACCTCAATACAGTGGCGTCGTCACTGCTGGGTACAGGCAAGGATGATGTGAAATTGTCTGAGATAGGCAGGATGTATAAAGGCCGGCATGATGACTTCATGAGGCTTGTAAGTTATTGCATAAGGGATGCA
>CAYUWT010000178.1:0-2196 GCA_964448625.1 uncultured archaeon | reverse complement strand
GAAATACCTGATGATAGGCACAATACTCTATACAATCGTGCTGGTTGCGGGGATATTGATGTTCCAGCCGGTCATGTGCCAGATTGCGGTTATAGGGACTACGAACAAGTGCTGAGCTCAATTCCTTATCCTTATTCTGGCAGCGGCCTCCACAAACTCGATAACCAGCGCGGATTTTGTGTAATCGGCATTGTAAATAACACGGTCCTGCATGCTCTGCGGGAGGTTCGCCTTTATTTCGCTGCTGTCTGTTATGCTGAACGTCCCGAGCAGAATTGTGCAGACGAAATCCTTCCTGAAGTCAGGGCCTGTCTTAAGCCAGCATGTCTTTATCTCTCCCGCAACCGCTGCTGCGTCAAACGTTCCATTCTTAGGCGCTTCGGTTTCAGGGGGTATATCATTGGGGGTGAATATGCCCTCATCCTGTATGCGGGAATAGTAATTGTACATAAAACCTATAACTACCGCAACAACGGCAAGAATTATTACCAGCTTGCCTATGTATTCGAGGGCAAGGGACATGATTAATTTAATGGCTGTTTGTGAATAAATAACCGCCGCGCTCTAACTTACTTTTATCTGGTTCCTCTCCACGTCATACCCTATGAAAACCAGCTCCTGGTCTGTTTTTGCTTCCCAGACTATGTCATCCCTGCTCCCGCAGCCATTGTATGGAAAAAGGCCTGTCCCGTTCCACACCTGAGAGTTCTTTATGTCGAGGCAGCCGTTCTCCTCCCGGATTATGTCTGTGACCTCTGTCTCCCCCACCCCCATCGGCTGTATGCGGAGCACATAGCAGACAGAAAGGTTGTCAAAATGCCTGCAGAGCGTCTGCCTGTCAACGAAGCAGGAGACTATGTGGGCTGCAATCTGCCTCGAGAGCTCCCTCCTGTCGGCTGCGGATATTTCTTTGGGGCTTACAGAAAGGCATGCGCTGCCCTCCTTGCAGTAGTATGGGGTGTTTTCTTTTGGAAGGAAGGAGCCATATGCCCCGCAGAATATCCCCTTTGTCGAGTCTCTTATGGGGCCTGAGAGCAGGAGCAGAAGAAGGCCGACGCTTGCAATGGCAATAATCATGAAGCCTATGGCGTTCAGCGCGAGCGCCCTCATACAGTTATCTTGTCCGAGGGAGGATAATAAGTTAGTTGATGGGCGGGTTTGTGCACGGAGCCGAACCTATAAACTTGTCATACCAGCTCTGGAAGTCAAGGTTGCATGCTCCAGGCCCGAGCCTCTCTGCCACAGCAGCATCAGCTTCCTGCGGAGAGCCAAGCTTTTGAGCCAAAGCGTCGCACACATACCTTCGGCAGGCCTGGACCTGGAATTGCTCATTACCTTCCTTCCTTATCTTCCCGCAGTTATAGATCTGGAAGCAGTAAATCTTGTCCTCGCATACATCCATAAGGGGGTCAACAACACCTATCTCCTGCTGGCTGATTAAACTATCACCATTTTTGTCAACTGCGGCTGAATGCTGGCAGAAGGATGCCCCGCTTGCAAGGTTGTTGATTGACCTGCAAAGCTCCTCGCACTTGGCTGTGAATCTGGCCTCATCCAGCCTCTCCTTGCCTATGTCGCTTATGTTGCCGCTGGTGAACTGCTGGATAAAAATGGAGATTATAACGCCTGCCACTACCAGCAGCATTATCAGCATTATTATCATTTCAAGCGCAAGTCCCTTTCTCATCATATTCACATTCCCATTTTCGTTTCCCGCCATTCAAGCTCATTTTGCAGGCGGGTAGTTATGGCGCGATTACACACAGCGCTTCCCCGATGTCAAACACCAGCCTAAGGTTCCATACCTGCGGAACAAGCCTTCCTTCGGGGCCCGGGATGTTGTACTTGTAGTCTGTTATGTTGAGAGCTATTGTCGCTGAACCGAGGTCCACGCTCTGGGCCGATATCCTGTTATTATATTGTTCCTGCCCATAGATAAAGTTTTGCTGTTTCGCTGTCACACTGGACTGGAAGCAAACCCTTGTGTCTATTTTGGGCGCGGCGCAGTCCTCGTTGAGGCAGCTGGCATCCCTTGCCCTGCACACTATAGTGCATTTCACCTCAACATACTGGTCGAACAGGTCTTTAACACGCTGGCACGCCTCCTCCAGAGCGACTGTAAGCTGCTGCTCCGTAGGGTCCTCGCAGTCTGTCTCTTATACACATCTGACGCTGCCGACGATCTTACGCGTGTAG
>CAYUWT010000177.1:0-2228 GCA_964448625.1 uncultured archaeon | reverse complement strand
CTCTGTTGACATGCCTCAAATGGTGTGCAAATCCGATGAGATGTGTGATGATTACTGCCGCACCCGCGGCGACCCGGACTGCCCGGTTATAACCTATCCGAAGACAGTCGACGGCAAAAGAGTGAAAGATGAAAGCCGCTTCCCGTTTGAACTTCTGCTTGTTTTCATGGCGCTTTTTGCAGTTCTCGCGTTCCTCGTTTTCAGGAAAATGAAAAAGGGCAGAGAAAATCAATTATGGGAAGGCGGCTATGCTCAGACAGATACAGTATGACTCCCACGGGGTCGATGATTTCGAGCTTGAGACTGAGGAGAAGCCGAAAGGCAGGAAAAAATATGTTATTGCAGCGCTTGCAGCCTTTGCCTTTGCAGGGCTGCTCATATTCTTCAGCCAGCAAGCTGCGGAGCAGATAAACACAGTTAGAGAAAATATAGAACCTATAAAACCTGTAGAGCTTGAGGAGCAGGAAACCGGAAAGGAGGATATAAAAAAATGCGGAAACGGCCTTTGTGATGCTGAAGAAACGTGCGGAACCTGCCTGCCAGATTGCTCATGCGGCGCGCTTGCGTGCAACGTTCAGGCAGGGAGGTGCGAGTCTGTCAGAATAGACTCTCTTGCGGAAGCGGCCTTCCCGGGAAGGGATTACAAACTCCTTTATTTCTCGGAATACAACGGGAGGAGGTATTATGTTGTGGATACAGGAGGAGAGGCCAGCACCATATTCGAAGACGGGGCTGTGCTCCAGCCTACATAGCATATGAAAGCTTCCATAGAATCGATGGAGGATTTTGCGCTCATTGCCGTCGCGATAGCCGTTGTTGTCCTCCTTCTCAGCATAGTCTCCCAGTACAGCCCCCAGCAGGAAGACAGATCGATTTACGGCAGGCCGGACACTGTGAACAGGCTGCTGGCTGAAAAGGCATATGAATGTTTTCTGGAACACGGGCAGGGTCTTGACCAGAAATCGGATGTGTGCTTTGAAAGAGAGCTCGATGCAAACATTCTGCCCACCGAAACAGACATAACACAACATCTCAACTGCGAGGAGTTCCCCAACAGCGACTGCCCAGGTTGCGAGAGGTGCGTTTCAAACAAGGTGCTGAAGCAGGACAACTTAGATGTGGGCATAGAGAGCAGAAAGTCGACGGTAAAAATATCCTATTCAGGAACGGAGAGGAAGGTAAGCATAAGCAGCTTCGGCTGCAATAAAGACGAAGACTGCGAGGACGGGAGCTCGTGCACAATCAACAAGTGCGTTAATCCCGGCACCTTTGACTCCTACTGCGAAGGAAAGCTGGACTGCAGTGCATGCATAAGCGGGCAGGGGCAGGCAGGCTCAGACTGGTGCAACGCATGCAGGCTTTTCAGCGAGGGAGGTTTCTGCTCGGATTCTGTGGACAACGACTGCGATGGGACAGCGGATGCTGCGGACAGCGAATGCTCTGTGCTGCCCGGAGGCAGGCTCCCTCCCAACAGGATGCACATAGTTTTCGTGCCCATACATTACACAACAAATGAGTTCGACAAATTCAGGGAAGTGGCGGAAAAGTTTACGAGCAAATGGCTGGCTGTGAGCCCTTTCAGCCAGTGCAAAAACCCTCAGGGCCACCTTGAGGTTGAGGTTCTTTCCCCCGACCAGTGCACTGCAAGGTGCGACTGGAGCGCGTGCATAGGGCTCCAGGAGCCGGAGCCCGGGGGCGCAGACGCATGCAGCAAGGCTGCCATCGACTGCGCGGAAAAGGTGAGGGCCTGCGCTTCCAAAGGCAGCGCAAGGTTCAGGAACACCTCCTTTGCCGTAGCCTTCGCGAAGGATGCGACAAGGATACCTCCTGTAGAAAGCTTCGTGCTGGGCTTCTATGCGCCGCAGGTGCTAAAGACAGTAGTCTCGCTTTCCGAGTACACAAGAGGCGGGACAACGGAGGAAACATGGGATAGCAACCTCCAGGAGTTCGGCCACACGCTGGGAGTAATATGTCACACAAGCGCAAGATCATGCTCTGCGCCTTTCGGCTGCTTCAAGGCCGAGTCAGACAGGCTCAGGAAGCTCGAGCCTGCTTCTCCGGTTCCAGGAGATATAATGGATTACTGCAAAGGCAGGGAGAAGTACACGGATGAGGTTATGAATTTCCTGATTACGCAGCCTGAGGCCCTCAGCTATTATATGGAGGGGTGTATATGAAACTCCTTGCATTCATCGCGCTCATGGCCTTATTCCCTTTCGCAGCAGCAG
>CAYUWT010000176.1:0-2244 GCA_964448625.1 uncultured archaeon | reverse complement strand
TAGCATGGTGCGGCTGAGGAGCGGTCAGCCGCTGGTCCCCTTCCGCTATTTGGTCTCCTCTGAGCATTGGCGCAGCTCGGTCGCTGAACACTATGAGGCGTCCTTGGCTGGATGATATGGCTGCTCACCCGCCGTACCAGCTCATCGGCTTTCGCAACCCCTTGGCGGTGTTGTTGAGCTTGCATAGGAGGTCGAGACGGAAGGGGGTCTGCAACCCATATGTGTCACACACAATCCCTCCATGATGCATACGCACCACACATTAGTGTCATAAAAAATTGACACATGTAAACTATTTAAAGTGACAATTTTTCCTGATACCAAAGGCTATCAGCATTAACACCAAAACAAGCAGCCCAGCAAGCTATCTGTATCCTTTCCTGCTGCCCATATATCCCCTCTCACCCGACATGTAGAGGCTTCTTGTTTCCTCTATGGGGGCGGTAAGGTTGAGCGCATACTTATCTTTCTTCTCCGTTTCAGGTTCAGCAGGCTTCCATGCAGCAGCTTCCTGAGGCCCCATGAACTCAGGCTCATCGGTCTCCATAATAGCAGGGCTTGAAATGCTGGTCTGGAAAGTCCAAAGCAGCCTGCCTGTAATAGCATTGACAGCATAGAGCCGGCAATCCCAGCCCCCGAAGTAAAGGATATTGCTGCTTATTGCAGGAGCAGCCGCTATGTTAAGCGTAGCCTGGAACTTCCATCTCAATATCCCGTCTTCTCCTATCGCATACATGTTGTGGTCCGTGGAGCCGAAATAAAGCGCCCCGTTCCAGAACTCCGACCCTATTGCAGCCCAGCCATTCATCCTGTAGCTCCACAGCGGCTTTCCCTCCAGCGATACTGCATAAACAACCCCTTCCCTCCCGCCAAAATACACAGCCTCGCTGCTTATAGTGGGCTCGCAGTCCAGAGGCGAATTCGTGCCATATTTCCACAAAAGCCTTCCATCTGCTGTAACAGCATAGTGATTTTTATCAAAGCTGTTGAAATAAAGCACACCATCCTTGTGCACCGCATACTCCAGTATCTGCCCGTTTGTTGGGAACTTCCACACCAGCCTCCCTCCCGTGTCAATGCAGTAGAAGTTCCTGTCATAGCTCCCGAAGAATACCTTATCTCCGATAATTACCGGAGCCGAGGATACAGGGCCGTTGGTTGCAAATTTCCATAAAATCTCTCCATCTGCATTGGCAGCATAAAGGTTCTGGTCCTGAGAACCAAAATATACCACCCCGTCCTGTATTGCAGGTTTTGTGTACACCTTCCCCTTTGTATCAAATTTCCACAATATTTCCCCTCTGGCAGTAACCGCATAAAGCCTCTGGTCATAGGAGCCGAAATACAATATTCCTTTTGCAATCGCTGCGCTTCCCATTATGGGGCCTTCAGTCTGCATTTCCCATTCCTTCCTCCCGTTTTCATTTATGCAGTAAAACCTCTTATCGCACGCTCCGAAGAATACCCTTCCGTTTGCTATCACAGGCCGTGCTGCTATGCTGCCCCCGATTCCGCATTCCCACAAAACGGTCTTGTCAGAGCCTGCTATGTTGCTGAACTGCGCATCAGCGCTTATCTCAGCAAAGCCCTTCCCCATTCCGGCCTGCCAGAACGCAGGCTGTCCGCTATGCACAGCATATCTGTCCATCTTGAATGCTTCCGGAAAACAGCTTTTAACCCTTTGTTGTAAAAAATTTACAACATATTTAAAAATGGCAGCCAACAAAAAGCATGGAAGAAAAGTCTGTATTGCAAAACCTTGGGCTTTCGGAGAGGGAGGCGAAGGTTTACCTTGCCCTCCTCTCCTCAGTGGAGGCGACAGCCACTAAAATGGCAAGGGAGACAGGGATAGAGAGGGTTCACACGTATTCCATCCTGAACAAGCTCGTAGAGAGAGGCCTCGCAAGCCATTATATAAAGAACAGCGTGCGCCATTTTTCAGCAGCCGATCCACGGAAGCTTCTGGACGATATAGATGAGCGCAAGAGCCAACTGGAAAGTGTAATGCCTGCCCTTGAGTCAATGAAGGCCAGCAGGCAAGAGGCAATAAGCGTGGAAGTGTATGACGGCAGGGAGGGCCTGAAGAGCACTGTAGATGACGTTTTCAGAGTGGGGGACACAATACTGGTCCTGGGGGAACAGGGGCAGTTCCAGGAGCTGACGCGGGATCTCGCAAACCAGTACAGGCGGAATCTTGAAAAGCACAACATGACAGAGAAAGTTCTTCTCACGGAAGAGTTCCGC
>CAYUWT010000175.1:0-2282 GCA_964448625.1 uncultured archaeon | reverse complement strand
TCCCTGCGCAATCACCCACGTTGTCTCCCACATTATCTGCAATCACTGCAGGGTTGCGCGGATCGTCTTCAGCCAGGCCCTTCTCAACCTTGCCTACAAGGTCGGCCCCAACATCAGCGGATTTGGTGTATATCCCCCCTCCTATCCTCGCGAAAAGCGAGACAAGGCTTGCCCCGAAGCCGAAGCCCACAATCAGAAGGGGGTCTTTGTATATGTATGTGAATATAGAAATGCCCAATAATGCCAAACCGACAAGGAAGAGCCCTGTTACAGCACCGCCTTTGAATGAAACATCCAGCGCCTGTTTAAGCCCTTTCTTTGCAGCCTCTGCAGTCCGGCTGTTTGACCTTACGGAGATGGACATGCCCACGAAGCCCGCGACAGCGGAAAGGATAGCCCCCGCAATGAAGGTTATTGCAGTAGGTATTGCTGTTTTGGGAGGGAGAAAGGCTGCAAGGGCAACTGCTATTATTATCATTACTATGGCTATGGTCTTGTATTCCCTTGCGAGATATGCCATTGCGCCTTCGCGTATAGCCTGCGAGATCTGCACCATCTTCTCGCTGCCCTTCGGTTTCCTTAGCACATTGAGGATCAGGTAGCCTGCTACAGCAAGCGCAAGCAGGCTTGCTGTTATGGGGAATGTCACATCTGCCATTTGCTTAAATTGCAGGTTGGTATATATAAGTTTTAGAACTCGCTCTCCATCTGCTTCCGCACAGATTCTGCACGCATGACTGGAGAGTCCCGCATTTGACTATTGATAAATCCCTAATCCAAAAAACCATAGTGATGGTGTGTTGCACAGCGGAAGGCGCAAGGCTTTGTTTCTGATAGGGAGCCTGATTATAGGGTTCCTCATACTATACGGTTTCGGGAGTTTTGCAATCGGGATAGCGTTTGCGCTTATATGGTTCGATAAAGTTATAATTGGTGTTTTCGAGCCTGTGAGGTATGTGGGCGTTGAGCTCACAACCGCCGGAACCGTGCTGCTTGCCCTTGCGCTCGGCCCGGTAAACGCTTTCCTGATAAGCCTTGTTATAATTCCGGTGCTCCATGCCGTGAAGCACATAGCGCTGCCCATAGGAGACCCTGAGTGGCCGCTTTTCCTGCCTTCCCCCTATGATGCTGTGAATGCACTGGGGGCTGCGGCTGCGGGGCTTGTTGCAGGGCTTCCTCTTTTCTGGGTTATAGCAATAACTGCCCTCGCAAAGGTGCTGTTTTATGCGATAGCGGACACGCAGATATTAGGGAAGCCCATAGACTTCATGGGAGGGGTTACAACGGTGGTGTTCAATGTCACGGCAGGCTGGCTTGTGCTCGCTTATTTTGCAGGGGTTGCGGGGCTGTAGGAACCGAGTAATCGGGGAAAAGTGTCCTTATATAACGTTCAAAAAAGCCTGAAAGTGACCGATATATTTATTATGTTGGCATCAGCCGTAATCTCTATCTTCATCCTGCATGCCTGTGCCTCTCAAAATCACTCAGTATATCTTCCTCTGTTATTTTTTTGCCTTCAGCCTTTTCTTAATAAGATCGGTGCTCTGGAAAAAGGAGGCTTTCTTCAAGTCCGATACCATCTTCTCTATGGCATCTCTCACAAATTCCCTTTCGTCAGCAAAGCCGAATTCCTTTGAAACCTCCTTCATTTCCTTTCTGACCTTCTTCGGCAGCCTGATTGTCAGCATCTGTTCCATAATATACTCCCCGTTTAGGATGGGTCTCCCAACTTTATAAATTTGCACACTCTGAAGAGCCCGGAGGCTGGGCCTGAGATAAAACAAAAGAAAAAGAAAAAATAAAGTTTTTGGAGCTTGCTTTTACACCGCCCTCACTATCGCGTATATGTTGCCTGTGTCGAACACCCCGATGCACGGAGTGGGCCATACTATCTTCAGGGCCACTTCAATGTGGTGTCCGGGAGACAGGATATCGATGCCAGGTAGAGCAGACGGCACACCGAAAGTGCCTCCTGTAGGTATCCTGCAGCCTCCCCTGCACTGCCCGAATATTAGGTCTAATGGGCTGCTCGCGCCGAGGTCTATGCCCATGCAACCCAAATTCGGGGCGTACTGTGGCATGAAACGCCACCCACTGTCGAAGGTTCCGCTCATAGCCCTGTATGCGAACTGGTTCGCATGAAGCTCGTTCATGAACGGGCACTTTCCAATGGTGTTGTTTGCATGGAAGTTGTCTGCTGCTATGAAAGGCCAGAGATTGGGTATGCCTGTGTTGGTCAGCACGAGTTTGTTTGTCGAGAATGAGACATCGCACTTCTTCTC
>CAYUWT010000174.1:0-2311 GCA_964448625.1 uncultured archaeon | reverse complement strand
GGGAGACCAGCCACACAAGGGGTATTGTGAGTAGTATTGGTATAACCGAGGCCATGCGGACAAAAACTTCGGGGAAAGCTGAAAGAAAGGCTGCAAGCGTATAAATGTAAAGCGGCGGGTGGGGGAGCCATTCATTAACCTCTCCTGTAAGGGGGTTTGCTATGACAGGTTTCCCTGTTTCAAGTATGCCCTTTGCGGCCTTTATGAACTGGATCTCGTCGAATATGAGGGGCTTCCAGGCCTGCATCAGGGTTATTGCAGAAAATAACAGGATTGCGAATATAACTGCCAGTATTGGTTTGCCCATATGCTTTAATTTCTTGGTAATTTATAAGAGGTATGAATCCTTACCTTTACGGGAGGCTGCGCAGGATTATATGCCCATTTGAGAGTATAATAGAGGAGCTGCCGGAGGAAGGGAGGCTGCTGGATATAGGGAGCGGTTACGGGACATTCTGCCTGCTTGCTGCAGAGAGAACCTCGCTTTCTATTACAGGCCTGGAGCTGGAGGAAGGGAGGGTGAGAGCTGCAAACCTGCAGGCGGCAAAAGAGGGCAAAAAGGGGAAGGTTAAATTTATTGCAAAAGATGTTTCAGAAAGGTTTAAAGGGAGGTTTGATGTTGTTACCTGCGTTGATGTATTCCACCATATCGACAAAAGGCTTCATGGAAAACTGCTTGCTGAGATAAGGAAATCTCTTGTCAAAAGTGGCAGGTTCATTGTTAAGGAGATGGACACAAAGCCGCTCCACAAATACTTGTGGAACATGGCACATGATGTTGCTATGACGCGCTCTGTGAAAATGCACTACATGCCTAAAGAACGCTTTGCGCAGGTTCTGGAGGACAGCGGATTCAGGGTCGAGAGGATGAGAGATTTATCCAATCCTCTTTATGCGCACTACCTTATATCGGCCAGAAAGGCCTAGGCTTTGCGAAATTTGTATGCCAGAATCAGCCATATCATCCTCAACCCAAGCCTTAGGGCCTTGAAAAAGTTTCCCGTTATCTTTGAGGTTCCTACACGGCTTTTGTAGTTGACCGGTATCTCCACTATGGAGAAGCCATTTTTCACGCACAGTATCATGAATTCTGGGGAGAATGCCGAGCCGCCGACTGTAAACCTCCCTATTATTTTCCGGAGCTGGGGCCCCTTTATGAGCTTGAGGGTACAGCCCACGTCTGTAAGGCTGGGTCCGTTGTGCGCATATTCCAGCACTTTTGCTATAAACCAGTTTCCCAGCCGTAGGAAGTGGCCCATGTTTGCACCTGACCATATCAGCTCTTTTGCAGTCCGCGTGCCAAGGACAACGTCAAAATCATCGCTGTAAACCAGCAGTTTGAGCACATCCTTTGCCATGAAAGTGCCGTCAGGCTCTGCCATTATTATTATGCCCCCTTTTGCCTCCTTCAGCCCCCTTCGGAGGGCATACCCGTAGCCCTGCCTGTTTTCCTTCACGAGCCTTGCTTGTGTTTTTTCCACTTCTTCGTCAGTCTTGTCCGTGGAGTTATTGTCAACGACCACTATTTCATCGACAAGCCCTGTGGCAAAGAATTCCCCGACCGCTTTTCTTATGTTCTCCTCCTCGTTGTATGCTGGGAAAACAACTGAGACCTTCTGCCCTTTCCACATACTTTCCATCTTTGTTCCGTTCAATATTAATGTTCGGGCAATCAACTGCCGGCTTATTAAGCCGCGTTTTATGTTAATTTTATGGAATTGCGGCTGATGCATATACTGCTGCTTGCTGCTGTGGTTGCGGGGGTTATTGCCAGGGTTGCATTCCTTGACCTAGGCTATCTTAATGGTGATGAGGAGTTCTACTCCATAGCTGTCCAGAAATACTCCGCCGGCTCGGATTATGACGCAAGGCTTTTCAATTACGAGAATCCACCGGTTGGAAAATTTCTTATGAGCCTGCCGCTTTCGCTTGCAAAAGCGGATTTTACAACAGCATATTCCCTTCCGCCGAACATGTACGTTTACACGTATCTTGCATATAACTCTGTAAAAGCGACATATGGTCTTGCACGCATGGTTGCGGCCATATTTGGCATTCTGACCATTATCTTTGTTTTTCTGATAGCAAGGGAGGTTTTTGGCTCCAGTGCTGCGCTGTTCTCAGCGGCAATAGCGGCTGTTTCCATCGACCACATAATCCTGAGCCGTTCCATGCTGCTAGACATCTTCATGTTCTTTTTCATAGCAAGCACGCTGTATCTTTACATAAAATACAGAAAGGCCTCCAACTACCTGCCGTGGCTGATATTGCTTACAGCATCGATAACCCTGCTTTTGGGCACAAAAAATTT
>CAYUWT010000173.1:0-2345 GCA_964448625.1 uncultured archaeon | reverse complement strand
CTTTATTGGTTTTATGCTCATGGCTCTTGTTTTCTGGCCGTCTATGAAAAGCTGCAGCCTGGAAACGCCGGCTGTTGAGCCTCCCTTGTTCTCTATTACAGCCTTAACCATCAAGGATTTGCTCCTGTTTATTTCCTGCCCCTCCTCGGGCAGGATTATGCGCGGTATAAGGTCGGGTTTAGCTTCTTCATGCAGGCAGACAGGCTTGCACGGAGGCTGGGGGGGTGTCACAACAAAAACAGGCTTTCTGGTGATTATCGAGCCACTGCCGTAAGCCGTCACCCTTACAGAATAATTTGCGCTTCCCTGCAGTCCTCCTATAACATATGTCCCGGATCTTCCATCCACAACAGCTTCCGTCCTGAAGTTCTGGAAGTCCGGGGATTGTGCTATCTCTATGCTCTGGAACTGCTCCCCGTTGGCCCAGCTTACACGGATTGAGGTCCAGTCTATGGCCTGGGCTGTGAAATAAAAGCTGGAAAGCGGGCAGATTTTGTGCGGCCTGCAGTCTGCAGCCGTTATGCATATGGCATCAGGTATCGGGCCTTCGGCATGGCCGTAAAGCACCCAGAAATGGCCGCTCCACCTCCCCTGGTTATTGAATATGTCGGGGTTGGGCCTCCAGTCTATTGTGTATGTGCCTGTCTTCGAAGCTGTGTGGGCAGGCACCTGATTGGTTGTAGAGTCGCCGCTGTAAACCAGGACTATATCCGGGTCGTGTATCTGTATGAACGTCACCCACCAAGCGCTGCCTCCCCAGTGGTGGCCCCAGAACCAGAGAGTATCGCCTGCTCTAAGGAATATCTCCTTCCTTATGAAGGAGTTTGTTGAACCATCTCCATCAAAATTTGTTTCTCCTGTGCTGAACCTCATGACGCTTGTATGCCCGTTTATGTCGCAGTCGAAAACTGCAAATGGCTGATTCGTGTACGCGGGCCCGCTGGTCGCATCGTTCCAGAACTGCCAGTCAGAGAGACCGTCCTGCAATATGCTGCTCCACTCTAGGGGGTTGAAAACATGCTCTGCAGCAGCAAAGCCAAAAATACCTAAAAAGAGCAATACTCCTGAGAGGAAAATTTTTGCTGACATGGATGGGGAGACAATTAAGGGTTCATAGAAAGGAATTTAAACCTTTTGGTGAGGCATGCTAAATGACATCCACGCGTATTCCAAATTTTTCGGTTTTGAGCTGCTGCGCTTTCCCTGTCTCCATCTTTCCAACATTCATCGTCCCCGCTATATCCTCCAGAGAATCTTTAAGACTAGTGTCGCTTATTATAACGCGCTTCAGTTCCGCGTTCAGCGGGAGTTTGTTATCTGCCTTGAATTTCCTCAAAGCGTGTATTACATCAACCGCTTTTTCCATCTCCTCAAGCTCTTTACCTGCGCATTTTATTTTCAGCGGCTCAGGCCATTCTGCAACATGTATGCTCTTCGCCTTCTCAAGCTTTGCGAAAAAGAGCTGGTATATCTCCTCCGTTATGTGGGGCATGAATATCGCGAGCATCTTCAGGCACGCAAAAAGTGTCTCATAGAGCGCAAATTTTGCCGCCTCATCTCCCTTCGCCATCCTGAACTTCGCCATCTCAAGGTAATCATCGCAGAAGACGTGCCAGAAGAACTGCACTGCTTCATCTTTTGCTTTGGAATACTCGTAGTTTTCAAGATGGACCGTAACGCTTTTGGTCAGCTCATTCAGTCTTGAGAGTATCCATTTGTCGGCGAGCCTCAGTTTCGCTTCCTTTGTGGGTTTTTTGTAACCCCCAAGATTCATTATGACAAACCTCGCAGCGTTCCAGAGCTTTGTCATAAACTTTCCGGCCTCCACCATCTCGCGCTCGCTGTAGGGGAGGTCTTCTCCCAGCTTGCTTGAGGCCGCCCAGAAGCGCAATGCATCTGCTGAATGCTTTCCTATCTCGGTCTCAGGCTCGATGACATTGCCCTTGCTCTTGCTCATCTTCCTGCCTTCGGGGTCCATGACATAGCCCGATATCATCACATCCTTCCATGGGAGGGAATTGTTGTGGAGCTGGGCCTTGACCACTGTGTTGAAAAGCCAGAAGGAAATGATGTCGTGGGCCTGGGGCCTCAGGGACATGGGGAATATCTTTTTGAAAAGGCTGTCTTTCAGGGCCCACCTCCCGTTTATCTGCGGGGTGAGGCTCGAGGTCGCCCATGTGTCAAGAACGTCTTTCTCCGGTTCGAAATCGGCCGAACCGCACTCGCATCTGCCTTTCGGCTTGTCGGTCAGCGGATCCACAGGCAGCTGGCTTTCCTCCGCAAGCATGACGGCAGAACATTTCGCGCAGTACCATACAGGGAATGGAACGCCGAAGTAGCGCTGC
>CAYUWT010000172.1:0-2374 GCA_964448625.1 uncultured archaeon | reverse complement strand
GTACAGAGATAATAATTTACGGCATTATCATGACCCTGCTGGCATATGTGCTCTACTCCCCGCTGTGCAGGAAGAAATTCTGGATTTTCAACCGCTGCTAGCGTTCATTTGTGATAGCAGCCTGTTTAAAACCTGACCGCCAGACAGGGCATAAGCGTATACGGTTGCGCATTATATGGGCTTATGAAGCGATTCCCGAAACTTGCAGGCTTTGTTTACAGGCACTTTGAGCTGCTTTCGTGGATATTCACAATAATTATGCTGGTTTCTCTTGTGCTGGCAATAAACGGCATCTACAACCTCATGGCTTACGGGAGCTGCGATCCGCAGTCAGGCTCCTGCATAATCACGGAAATCGCGGCCATACAGCAGGCCAACTGCACCGCGGTGTGAGTCATTAGGCTATGATAAGCTTCGCGTAATCGACCTTCCTGCTGGCCTGAAGCAGCTTTGCAAGCTGCCTTATCCGTTCCGCCTTGCCCTCCAGGATGAACACCTCCAGGCATTTGCCCCCCTTCAGGTTGTTGTGGATCTGCGTGCTTATTATGTCCTCGAAATCATGTTTTATCTCCGTGACAGCCCCTTCAGCCTTCTGATCATGAACCACAACTATCATTGAGTTAAGGCTGCCGGACAGCGCCTCCCTTTCCCGGTTCTCTGAAAGCAATGCCCTGCATGCTGCCCTTATGACCTCTGACCTGCCCGAGAACCCCAGATCTTCCTTCAGCCTGTCCATCTCCTTCAGTATCTTTTCATTGAGGGATATGCTTATGATGCTCATAGTGAATACTTGTTAATAATATATTTATAAACTGGAATATGAAAATTATTAACATTAGCTTTAAATATTAATAATACAATCCTAAACTACCTGAACATTAATGTTCAGGAAATTGATCATAATGCTCCAATATCTGGGCGCGATAATAGCTGCAATAGCCGACATACTCAGCGGCTGGCTGGCTCTCCATTCAAAGATGAAGGACCTTGCGCCGCGCTACCTTATAGCGTTTGCGGCAGGCATGCTGGTGTCCGTTGCTTTCTTCAACATAATGCCGGCGGCAGACATCGGAAGCAATTCGATATACCTCGGCCTTGGTTTCCTGGTGTTCTATGTGCTGGAGAGGGTGATGATGATACACGCATGCGGCGAGAAGGAGTGTGAAACTCATACGATGGGGACCGTTACAGTCTTCGGCATGGCGCTGGACAACGTTGTTGACGGGATAGGTATAGTGATAGGCTTTGCTATAAGCCCCATTCTCGGCATAGCGATAACAGCGGCAGTGGTAATCCACGAGATACCGCAGGGCATGACCTCTGCGCTCATAATGCAGAATGCGGGCTATGCAAGGCGGAAGATATTCTCCATATTGGGCCTGGCAGGCGCCCTGTACCCCATCGGCGCTGCTGTATCCTCATTCATACCCGCAGAAACACATCCAGCGATACTGGCCTTCATTGCAGGCGATTTCATCTACATAGGGGCCAGTGATCTCCTCCCTGAGGCGCACAAGAAGTTTAATTTTCGGGTTATATTCTCCGTGATACTCGGAGCCGTTTTCGTGCTTGCTTTGAGGGCTTTTTTCCCCATAGCTTAAATACGCACAGGATAAATAATCAACCGAGCGTATGCCTAAAGTTCTCTCTGAAATAAGGAAGCAGTCGCTTACTTTGATGACCGCCGCGTTCGGCTTTGTGGCTGCGCTTGTGTGGAAGGACGCAATCTCCGCATGGCTTGCCCCGCTGTACAAGGGTGCGGAGGGAGCCGTAGGGCTTACCATCGCGGCTTTTGTAGTGACCATTGTGGTCGTAATAATGACAGTGCTTGTCGCAAAAGTCTTCGGCTCTGTTGAGCCTTCAAAGGCCGGCTGAAATATGAGAGCGCAAGAAGTAAAGTGCCCGAGTTGCGGGAAAATCCAAACACCAAAAATCCCCAAAAACGTATGCGTGACGTTTGTTTTGTGCAGCAAATGCAGGGAAAGGATACAGCTTCCGGGGCCTGTGTGCGGCTAACTTTTTACCTCCACAAACCTCGCCTTCTCATCGGATTCCCTTACCACCACTTCATCCCCTGCTTTCAGGCTTATGCTCTGCTTTGAATTGTCCGCAAGCAGAATACCTTCTTCCCTTCTTATGGTTATTCTTGCCTTCTGCCTGTTTTTCAGCTCGATAAAGCCTATTCTGGGTGTCGCGTTGTTGAACCCGAGCCTTATGTTCACATCAAAAGGTTCATACCCTATCGTTTTGTAATATCCTGTGGAGCCGTAGGGAGTTGCAGCCACTATCCCATCGCCTATCACGCCTTCTATCGTCCTCTCACCCGCTTTTATATCGAACCGCAGGGCCTTCCTCGGGTCCGCATTATGCACCT
>CAYUWT010000171.1:0-2385 GCA_964448625.1 uncultured archaeon | reverse complement strand
GATCATGCCTAGTCTCGTGGGCTCGGAGATGTGTATAAGAGACAGATATAGAATCTTCACAGCTCTCATTATCTTTCAGCACAATGGGCCGCGCAAAGCTTACGTTGTAGAAGGTTATCTCCGCT
Source organism: uncultured archaeon (assembly GCA_964448625.1). Taxonomy (GTDB): domain Archaea; phylum Aenigmatarchaeota; class Aenigmatarchaeia; order QMZP01; family QMZP01; genus CAYUWT01. Next base: position 2,260 of record CAYUWT010000171.1, on the reverse strand, counting down.
GATTTGTTGAACTCCGCAATAGCGCTCGAGTTGATTGTTGCAGAATATAGCGAAATATCAGTGAAGCTGTCCATGTCAATGCTCCTGCCTATGGAAACCCCTTCCAGAATCCTTATCCTGCCCTTCCCCGTTTTCTCAAGGGTAAGGTTTATTATGCTGGAAAGGTTGGCTGCAGAAAAATTGGTGGTTTCGCCGTCATATTTTGCCGATTTAACTGTTATGTTCAGCGGGCATGAAAGCCCTTCATCCACCTGCTGGTCGCAGTCATCATCAAGCCCGTTGCACGTCTCGTTTGCGCCGGGGTATATTGCGCTGTTGTTGTCATTGCAGTCGACGGCCGAGTTGTAGGTATCGTTGTCGTTGTCCCTTATGGTGCATGAGGTGAGGTTCTCATCAGTCTGGCCATTGCAGTCGTCATCAAGCCCGTTGCATATCTCTGTTTCAGGCCCCCTTCCCGCGCGCGTTTCCACGAATTTTCCGCCTATGCAGGCCTTTTCCCCGAATTCGCATATGCCCGCATCCGTCCCGAAAGGAGCTGTTATATTCTCATCAATTTGGAGGTCGCAGTCGTTGTCTATGCTGTCGCACTCCTCCTTCGCCCCCGGATATATATTGGCATTGTTGTCATCGCAGTCCTGGGGAGGGCTATGGCCGTCACCGTCATTGTCCTCGCCTATATAAAAGGCCGTCCCTGAGGAAGCGGAATTCCGCGTTTTGTCGGCAGCGCTTGACCCGGCAGCCCATGCCCCGTTTTCGCCGCCGAAATCATTGGGAACAAAGCTCTGGCTCATCGCCTGCAGTATCTCCAGCTGTGAAAGCACCCTGTTGTATATGCGCACCTCGTCTATTATCCCGTCAAATGTCCTGTCCAGCGCCCTGCTGTTGCCTATCCGCAGCAGGGCAGAGCCATCTTCTTCCCTGCTGCCGTCCCCGTTTGAGCCGCTGCCGCGTGGCACACGGCTGCCGTTCACATAAAACAGCACGCTGCTCGCTGCTGAGGAGCCGTTCCACGCCACCGCCACATGCTGCCATTTCTTGAGGGCTATTGCGTTGGCAGAAGATGAGGAATCAAAGTTGGATAAGCCTGTATAGCTGGCAACAAGCCTCAGCTGGTTTGAGCCGCTCAGCAAAAATGTCCATCCTTTCCCGACATTTGCGGTGTCCGCCTTGTCTGCAATTCTCCCAAATCCGCTTTCACCCAGAGATTCCGCATATATCCATGCCATTACAGTGAAGGCTGGAAGGCTGGAAAGGCGGGAGAGGTTCTGGAAGGCTATGACATCATCTCTCCTGTCGAATCTGATTCCCCTCCCAAGCCTGCCCCCAGAGTCCCACCCCGAGCCTGCATTGCAGTCAAGCGCTGTGCAGGAAAACCCATTTAGCGTGCCGTTGCTGCTGTAATTGCTCCAGTCATTGGTTGTTTTCCCGCTCCCTTCCTCAAAGCTCAGCGCCAGCACCAGCCCGTCACCCGGTCCGGCATACCGGAACTCATAGCCGTTGGCTGTGAGGTTGTTCACAGGAGTGTAGAATATATTTTGCGTCACAGTCCCGTTGGGCCGGCTTATGTTGCCGTAGACGTAGCTGATACTGTCTGCCCCGGACGAACCGGTTGCATTGACACTCAATATCAGGCTCTCTCCGGGGCTAAAGTATGGCTTCTGCGCGCCGGAAGAGTTTGACACAATGGGGGAAGAAACCGATACAGTCTGGGCAAAAGCGGGCTCCATTTGTGCCAGGATTGCCGCGTAAAGCACGAGGATAAATGCCAGTTTCATCATTCTACGACCTTCAGGTTCTGTATATAATTTGTCGGGCCTGTTTTAATTTGCTTGCGGAAACGGGCGCTTTTAAACCCCATTTTCAATACAGCTTTAATGGAGAACCTCGAGGAGCTTGTTCAGAGGATAGCAGACCATTCCAATCTTGACAGGAAAAAGGTCGAGCAGCTGATAAACGAGAAGCAGGAGGAGCTTTCCGGGCTTGTTTCCAAGGAAGGGGCTGCTTATATAGTGGGGAGGGAGCTGGGGATAAGCCTTGTGAAGGAAGGCAGGAGAGACCTCAAGGTAAAAAGCCTCATGGCAGGTTTGCGCAACGTGGATATAGAGCTGAAAATAGTAAGGGTTTATGAAACGCGAAACTGGGAGAAGGGGGGGAAGAAGGGGAAGGTATGCAACCTGCTTGTCGGGGACGAGACAGGGGTTTGCAGGCTTTCGCTCTGGAACGAGGAGGTTGAGCTTGTCGAATCGGGGAAGATAAGGGA
>CAYUWT010000170.1:0-2393 GCA_964448625.1 uncultured archaeon | reverse complement strand
CATAACAACAGGGGAGTGCGCAAAGCTTGCGGAAAAAATGAACAGCGTGCTGGAGAGGAAGTTTACAATAGGCCACACAAACTTCCAGTTCGAGGAGAAATAGGTGTTTTTTGGGTGGTTTCATTTCCTATCCTATAGCCGATGCGGAAAGAGTGGTCTGGTTAGGGAAACAGGGAAGAAGTCTCATTGATTGTGTTTAAACCTCTATGCCTTCCCTAACAGCCTCTGAAACAAGGGAAACCTCTTTCTTCGTGCCGTGGTTTTCCTCCAGCCACTCCCTCCATTCGTGCCTGTTGCGGGCGTAAAGGGCGTTTTCAGGTTCCATAACTCACCATATGCAGATAATAGCTGTTTTCTGAAAGGATTAAAATACTGCGGTTAAAGATTAACCGGTAATATGCACAGGAAATTCCGGCTCAAGATAATCTACAACAGGGGAGGCTGCATAGGGAGCGGCCACTGCGCGCTTGCGGACCCTTACGACTTCCAGATAGATGAGGATTTCAAGGCCATACTGAAGGAAGGGCAGCTTATGCCCGGCACGAAGGACGTTTATTTCAAGATAGTTGAAACCACTGAGCCCCACCTTGCTGTAAATGCCGCAAAGACATGCACTCCGAGGGTTATAGCCGTTATTGATATGGACACGGGCAAGAGGATTGACCTTACAGGCTACGGCAAGGTAGAGGGCAGCGAGGAAAAGAAGAAAGAAAAAGAATTGGAGGTTGAGAAGCACATAGCGAAGGAGATATGATTCTTATTCTGCCTTCCGGCCTGCCGGCAATATTATTAATCTCTGCTCGACCAAAATATGCTTATGGACATCTCGGTAGAGATACAGGCGTGGGGGCAGCTTGAGGCTTCCGGATGCGCGCACGGCTGGTTCAGGGCTGCAACCTTCAGGAACCCAAAGTCGCTCGATATCGGTTACCTGAAGCCTCTCATTAAAGAGATCATTGAGAGGAACAGAAAGGTCATTTCCGCGCCCATGGCAAGGCTTATCTTCCGCAAGAACGGGAAAAAATACATGACACTTGATATGTACGATTTGTGAGGCGCAAAGACTATGGCAGCGGAAATGTGCGTGAAAACAATCGAGCTGAGGAGCTGGTATAAAGTGAGGTGGAAGCGCGACCCTCCGGGATACAGCGCTATTGCAGGGAAGGTTGATCTGGTAATGGGAAGCGAGATGGGAAAATACAGGGAATACGCGGATATCCTTGCCGAGATAAAGACCCAGACCTGCGCCGCAGGGGTTGCACTGGGCTTTGGGAAGGCCAGTGAGGAAAAAATAGAGCAGTGGGTCAGGGAGAATGCTGTGAGTGCCAAGGTCCTTGATACCTCAAGTGCCTGAAGTATCCTCCTTTTCGGAAAAAAGCCTTTTTTCCAAATAACGGTGATTGTTTTTAAGCATCTCCTGGACTCTTTTCTCCATGAGAGCGCTGAAAGGGTATGGATTGCTGAAATCCAGCGATTCCGAAATCTCCCTGTGCTGCCCAATGAAATCTGCCTTCCTCCTTTCGAAATCGAATATCTCGAGGGCATAGATGGCAAAGGTATATGCAATGCCTGCAAACGGCCTCCACAAAAGCAGCGGTGGTATAGGGACATGCAAAGCATATGGGAGGAAGCCTGCGGCCTTGTATCCTTTCTCTGCGTTTCTTATGTCAGCGCCGGCCAAATTCGCCTCCCACAGGGCCTTATCAGCCCTGCCTTCCTCAGCATGCATAGCGGCTTTCTTTTCAAAATCGTTATAGATTTCAAGGCATTCGCTGAGATACCGCTCTGCCCAATAGCCTATGCTCAGCCTGCCTGCATATTCAAGCCATCTGGAAAGTCCCATAGCAAACAATACAAAGAAGGAGCTGAATAATAAATATGGCCAGCAAACCCCTCTACATCTTCCATGAGCACTTCGCAAAACATCACCATTTTGATTTGAGGCTGGAGATGGGCCGCGTGCTGAAAAGCTGGGCAGTGCCCAAAGGCCCTCCTGCAGGTTACGAAAAAAGGCTTGCCATACAGGTGGAGGACCATACATTGGAGTATGGGGGCTTTGAAGGAACCATACCGGAAGGCCATTATGGAGCGGGGGAGGTGAAGATATGGGACACCGGCAGCTTCAAGCTTATAGACCGTAAAGACGATAAGATTGTCTTCTCTTTAGAGGGCAGGAAACTGAAAGGGGATTTTGTTCTTGTCAAAATAAAGCCCAAAAAAGGAGAAAGGGATGTCAACTGGCTGTTTTTCAGGAAGAAGGGTTGAAAGAAAGCATGCAGGAGGCAAAGCAGGAATTCAAAAGCGGCTCTTCCGCCTTATAATAAAACCTTCTCCAGCTCTCCCCTATTTTCCCAAAATCCCTGTCTTTTGTGGCGAGGAGCATGCTGTGCTCT
>CAYUWT010000169.1:0-2439 GCA_964448625.1 uncultured archaeon | reverse complement strand
GAAATTTCTGTGCCTGATGAGCTTGAATAATATTTTGATGATGAGGAAGCCGCCTATGAGCCATATCACAAACCAGAAGCCGCTCCATATGTACCCCCATGCTCCCAGCCCGATGCCGGCAAGCAGCGTGTAGATTATGCCTTTTTTGTCGAAGCCTTTTTCATTGGTGTATTTGTAAGTTATTAGGAAGAGGGCGACTGCAATCAGCGGGAACAGGAGAACTGAGCCGTCGTTGTCCGGGTCCGCCCCAAGCGTCCTCGTGAGTATTGACAGGTCAAAGACAATAAAAAACGCGGCCAGCACACCCGCTCTCCTGTCGTAGAGTATGCGGCCTATGTAGTACATGGGTATCGCCATCAGTCCTGCCAGAAGCGCGGGAGCCCATATGAGAAACTGGAACAATGAGTATCCGGGGATTAGGAACCTGACGAGGTTGTAGCTGTAAGCCATCATGTAAACGTAAAGGTCCCTGCCCGCCGGCCTGTCCTGGCCGTATGGAGCAAGCGAGAGGTCGTCGTGCTGCTGGAGGTGGCCATAGGTTGCTATTTCATTGATCTGCCTTGTGAACGCATAAGAATCGATGTTGCGGAGATAAGGATAATTGTAGTCAAAAACCCTGACGTAAGCCCCCAGAACGACAATCGCAAGGATAGCGAGTGCCGGCCAGTATTTTTTAAACGCCCCAAAAAAATCCACCAAAAGCACCTTCGGTTGCCTGAATGAGAACTTTGCTGGAAACCTTTATATACAGTTCTGCAAGGGGGATGCTTCCAATAAATATGTGGTGAAACATTTTTCTTCTTCATAAAATTCCCATATCCAGTGGCCTAAGAATCCCTTTGCATTTCTCAATGCTCAATGGTCCAAACTTGGGAAACTTGCGCTTGCATCGCCAAAACGCCTAGATATAGATAACTGCGAAACTTGCGCAACATATTATAAGCAGTTATCTGTATACAAACTGCGTTCTTTATGGCATCTAAGTAACGCAGTTTAGTATAACTTATTGCCATTCTGCAGGACTGCGTCAAAAGACGTAGCGGAACTTGGAAACTGCAAATTTCAGCAGCTTGCCCCTTGGGAGTCTGCGCCATGAGAGGCTGAACCTGTCGTAATCAAAAACTGGCAGGGACTCTATATGCCTTCCAAAATCTTCGAATATCTGGTCTATCTCGCTGTTGGAGAGATTCCTGTATATTTTCCTCACCAGCCGCTGCCTGCCTATTTCCCTGCCAAGCTGTGCTTTCCATGTTTTTTCATAGTGGCTTAAAAACGCTGCGTTGAAAGTTTTCGTTTCCAGGGCATCGGTTATTATGCCGGCGGCTGTTTTTGATGCTGTCAGGGAAAACATTATTCCCCCTCCAGTAAGCGGCTTGTTCTGGCCGCAGGCGTCGCCTATGAGCAGGGACCTGTTTCCATAACTCTTTGTGGTGCCCATGGGGACAAGATACGCGTACAGCTTCCCGTGAGGCAGTCCCTGTTTTTTAACGAAATGTTGCAGATACTCGCGCGGTCTTATCGCCGTTATAAGCCCGTACTCCTTGTTCTGCGGTATTATCCACGCAAAGTAGTCGGGGGAATAGTGCTTGTTGAAAAATGCCTGTATTTTGTCCGAGAGGGTGCTTTTTGTTTTGACCATCATGCCAAGTGAAAGCGCGGGCGGCTTTATGCCCATGCTCTTCCGGACCATTGAGTTCGCGCCGTCGCAGCCGACAACAATTCTTGTGTCGTACTCGCCGGAATTTGTCCTCACAGTCACGCAGTCCTTCCTTTGTATCACATCGACGGCGTTCTCGAACCTGAGTTCGGCCCTTTCTCCGGCAATCTTCCGCAGGTAGCTGGTAAACCTCTTCCTCTTCAGTATGTAGGCGAATGGTTGGCTGCTGTTAAGCGTGAATTTTTTCCCGGAGGGCGAGACGCATTCAATCTCGGCCACATGGCTTTTGATGAGTTTTTGATCGTTTATGAATGCGTCAAACTGCCTGGAAACGATGCCGCTGTCCTTCAGACGCACTTTTTTATCCTTTTCTAGGAGCAATATATCCAAACCTTTTGGTAGAAGGCTCGCTGTGTAGCAGCCCGCAACGCCTGATCCGACAAATATTACGTCATGCATGCTAGAATTAAAGTGTTAAATTATATGAATTTGATCTTGGTGCCGTTGTGGGGGTTTCGTGGATAAAATGCCCTCGATATTTACCTTTGTCGACAAACACTGGAAAAAAGTGATGTGGCTTCCTCTGATAGCTCTTGCCCTCTCGGTCATCCTGCTCGCCAATACAGCTGTGCATACAGGGTTTATTCTTGAGAGGGATGTTGAGCTTACAGGCGGGAAGCAGATAAGCGTGAACGTTGAAAGCGCCGATGTTCAGCTGGTGGAGGCGGCCATACCAAACTCCAAGGTCCTGATCACTTCTGGCATTACAAAGACTCTTCAGG
>CAYUWT010000168.1:0-2447 GCA_964448625.1 uncultured archaeon | reverse complement strand
TTTCCTTTTTGAGCAGCTCAGCTGCGGAAAAAAGGGCTGCGGCAAAATTCACGTTGTCCGCAAGAAGGCCGTAGAGATGGCCTGCCTTAGCGGGGCAATGGGGCACTCCTTTCCTTTTGTCGTAATGCGAAATGAGGAATTCCGCTGAGTTTTCCAGGCAGCGTTTTGCTTTTGAATCTCCCTCTGCGAAAAGATAGGAGCATAATGCTGAAAGCATTTTTGAATTGATATCCGTGTAAATGCTTCTGTCCACAAAAGGGGCTTCCATCTTTCTCCTCGCTTCCAGAGGGAGGCCATAATATTTTTCCTCTCCGTCCGCGTCCTGGCTTGCATAAAATCCGCCTCCCGGGCTGGCGAGGGTTGAGAGTATGTAGCTGACTGTTGAGCTGGCTGTATCAAGATATGATCTGTTTTTTGTTGCAAGATAAAACTTTGAATAAAAATCAAGCAGGGCTGCATTGGTCTCGAGCATCTTCTCGTAATGGGGGACAGACCAGTCACGCTGGGTTGCGTAGCGGAAAAAACCTCCTTCCACGGTATCTGAGAGGCTGAGCATGGCATTTGCGGTCTTCAGCACAAAGCGCATAATGCTATCATCACGCAGGATTTCATTCTTTTTGAGGAGAGCCTCGAGAGGTTCGGTCATAGGGAATTTCATGTAGTCCCCGAATCCCCCGTATTCGAGGTCCATAGAGCTTATTAAGAGGTCGCAGGCAGAATCAAAAACCTGTCTGCCTACGGGATTTCCTGCTGGTTTTGTTTCAAGGCTGCGCAGCGGTATTTTTTCAAATTCTTCATAGCTCCCAGCTATGCGCCCAATAACGGAAACAAGTGTTTCCGAATCCACATATGTCGCCCCCGTTATCACTTCCCCTTTACTGTTCAGAAAAACCGTTGACGGCCAGCCTCCCTGGTTGTAGCGCTCGTTTATGTCCGGCCTTTCATCGGTGTCCACTTTTACCGGGATGAAGTGCCTGTTTACCATGCCGGCTACTTTGGGGTCGCTGTATGTCTTTTTATCCATAACATGGCACCAGTGGCACCACTTGCCGTAAATATCCAAAAAAACGAGCTTCCTCTCCGCTTTCGCTTTGCTGAAAGCCTCTTTCCCCCACTTCAGCCAGCTGATTCTTTCCATTCTTTCATTTATTATCGGGGTTAAAAAAGGCCGGAATAAACGGTGTTATAGCTATGCTTTATATAGGAGTAATACAATAATAATCATTAGTTCTGAAAACTCTCCCGAAAAACCTTTCAACCGTAAACACATGGTTTCGGGATGGGTTGTTAAAACCAGCCTGCAAGGAGAGGAGGAAACTATGGAATCATTGATAGAGGAAGTTTTGGGAAAGGAGCCTGCTGAGGCAAGCAAAAAAAGGGAGGGTGAAATAATAATCCCGCAGGAGAAAAAAGGAGAGGATGAGGATTTCGGATTGGATGTCAAGGCTGCCAAGATTGTCGTTGTCGGGTGCGGAGGCGCGGGCAACAATGCTGTGACAAGGCTTACGGAGATGGGTATTCAGGGAGCCAGCACAGTGGCCATAAACACAGACCTCAAGCACCTGAAGATAAGCAGGGCCGACAAAAGAATCCTTATCGGAAAGCAGATTACAAGAGGTCTGGGGGCAGGAGGCTACCCGCATGTGGGCAAGAAGGCCGCGGAGGAAAGCCTTCAGGAGCTCAAAGCCACCCTCGAGGGAGCCGACATGGTTTATGTGGTTACCGGCCTCGGAGGCGGTACAGGGACAGGCTCTGCGCCTGTGGTCTCAAAGCTGGCCAGAGAGCTTGGAGCCATTGTAATCGGCTTTGTTACCATGCCCTTCAAGATAGAAGGGAGCAGGATGGGCAAGGCGGAGGATGGGTTATATAACTTGAGGCAGTTCGCGGATACAGTGATTGTGGTGGAGAACGACAAGCTGCTGAAGATCGCGGGGGACATGCCTCTGCAGAAGGCTTTTGCAGTTGCGGATGGCCTGGTTTCCACAATCATAAAGGGCATAACGGAAACCATAGCAACACCAAGCCTTGTGAACCTCGACTACGCGGATGTGAAAACAATAATGCACTCCGGAGGGGTAGCAGCAGTTGGTATGGGGGAGAGCAACACATCAAGCAGGGCTGAAGAAGCTGTAACCAAGGCCATGGAGAACCCGCTCCTTGACATAAGCTATGAGGGGGGCAGGGGAGCGCTTGTCCATGTGACAGGGGGGGAGGACCTCAAACTCGAGGAGGTCAACCTCATTGGGGACCGCGTTTCAAGGCAGCTTGACCCCGATGCACAGGTCATATGGGGGGCCAGGATAGACCCGAAGTTTTCAAACAGGATACGGGTCATAACCATCGTGACAGGGGTGAAGAGCCCGTTTGTGCTCGGCCCGCTTGAGGATGAGGACAAGGTTAAGAGGGAGATTGTTTCAAGCGGCCTCGGGATACCGATGCTGAGGTAA
>CAYUWT010000167.1:0-2493 GCA_964448625.1 uncultured archaeon | reverse complement strand
CAAAATAATAATCAATGGGCACTGATATAGCTGTAACATATGACCAGAACGGCGGGCAGACCGTTGTGATACTGAATTATGTTGTTAGCGACACGGGCACGCCGGAGAAAGGGGTTTTCAGGGAGCCTTTCACGCAGAGCGGGCTGGAGAAGCTGAGGAGGGATTACGAGTCGCTCCCCGCGCCCAGGAGGGTGAGGTGGGTGAGCCCGGAAAAGCATCTGCCCTTTCCGCCTGTGCTCAAGCTGTTTATTAAAAAAACCTTCAGATTGTTTGATTCGCAGTAACTAAAAAGCCTTATAGAATTTTTCAGTCCCCCTCGTGCCAGACGAGGTCGATAAAGAACATGCCGAGTATGAACTCCGCGAAAATGAGGATAACAGCTATTATCCCCTGCAGCCAGTTGCCTGCCTTGAAGCCTTCCACGCTTATGAGGACAAGCGCTATGAAAATGGCCGCGAACATGAGAATGACAAAGGCCTTGGAAAGCCTTGAATAGTACTTCTCCTTCAGATGGCGGATGCGCTCAGGCCGCGCATATCGGGTCATATATTAATAATTGCCCCGCCTGCTTAAAACAGGCTATGCCTTCCCTTCAGCGCTTTTCCTGAAAGGGACGAAACCGTCCCTGACGCAAAGCTCATAGGGCCTTTTCCTGTACTGCCTCACCTGCACAATGTTCAGCCCGCATTTGAGGCACTTCTTTTCAAGCATGACCAGCCGGCCCTTCTGGGGCAAGGAAAAAGTCTGCCTGCACTTGGGGTATGCGTCGCAGCCGATAAAGCGCTTGTTGTCGCGCGAGGTGCGGACCATTAAATTGCCGCCGCATATGCATTTGCCTATGATGGAATTCATCCTTTCCTCCTGTAAAGCCTGCCTGACCCCTGAGAGAAGGGCTGTGCCGATATGCTTCTCGCTCTCCTTGAATTTTGCCAGAATCCTGCCAAGCTCTTCCTTTGCCCCCTGGATTATTTCCTCTTTCTTCCTTTTCCCAAGCAGTATGTCCTCCGTCTCCTCCTGAAACCTTCTTGTGAGGTCTATCGAAACAATCTCGGGACAGGATTTTTTCAAAGCCTCGACAACAGCGTTGCCAAGCTCTGTCACAACTATGGTGCTGTCCCTTATGTATTCCCTGTCGTAGAGCGTCTGCAGTATGAGGGCTCTGGTCCCCTTTGTGCCGAGGTTGAGCTCCTCCAGTTTTTTCAGCAGGCCGCCCTGGGAATACCGGGCAGGCGGCTGGGTCATCTTTGAAAGCATCCCGAGCCTCCTGACACGCAAGACCTGCCCTTCCCTGAGCTCAGGCAAAGCCTGCTCCTTGTGCCTTGCATACGGCTTGTAGAAGGCAATCCAGTTCTCCTCTATTGTCACAGCTCCGGAGGCTGAGAAACCCTCATCTCCTATCCTGATGGAAGCGGCAACTGATTCCTTCAGGGCGGGCTCAGCGAAGGTTGCAAGGAAGCGCTTTACAATCATGTCATACACCTTCTGTTCCCTGGGCTCAAGGCCCTTTGGGGCTGTCCCTGTGGGGAATATTGCAGGGTGTGCCGGGTCTGTTTTCTCGCCTTCCGCCGGCTTAAGCTGCTCTTTTTTCAAAAGCTCCTCGCAGAGTGCAGCATAAGCCTTCTGCTTCCACAGGCTGTTTATTATGTTTTTGTAGCCGATGGCTATCGGCAGCTTCTGCGAGCCTGTTCGCGGGTAGCTGATCAGCGCCTGCTCGTAAAGCTTCTGCGCTATATCCAGGGTTTGCTTGGGGCTCAGCTTGAAGTGAGAATATGCTTCCCTCTGCAGCGTTGTGAGGTCGAATGGGGGCGGGGGTTTCAGCCTGTATCTTTTCTTTTCCACTTTCATCACAACTGCTTCCCTGCTGTCTTTGCAGCTGGCTAATGCGCTTTCAGCTTCCTCCTTTTTCCAGAATTTGCCTTTCGAACAGGCTGCGATAAACTCCTCCCCTCCGGCAACCATGAGGGCTTCTATTTCCCAGAAAGGCTGCGGCACGAAGGCCTTTATCTCATCCTCCCTTTCTTTGAGGAGGGCAAGCATCGGGCCCTGCACCCTCCCTGCGGAGAGGACCTTGTACCCGCCCGCTGTTTTCAGGGCAAGGGTAAGCGCACGGGAAAGATTTATTCCCCAGAAGAAGTCAAGATAATGCCTTGCCAGGCCGGCTTCTATCTGCTCGAAATCAAGGTGGTCTGAAGCTTCCTCGTAAGCCTTCTGGAGGTCTGTATTTGTAAGCGTGGAGAACTTCATCCTTTTGCCATCGTCAGCATGGCAGATCATCTTGAGCACGTTGTATGCGATGACGCTGCCTTCCGTGTCATAATCGCATGCGGAAATGAAATCGCTTGCCTTCTTTGCAAGCATTGAGAGGGTGTCGTAATACTTTTTCGACCAGTAAGAGTTCTTGTTGGTAAATGTCGGCACCCAGTCCACATCAAAAACAGGATATTTCCAGTTCACGCTATCGCTTGCTGTGGAAAGCACGAAAAGGTGGCCTGC
>CAYUWT010000166.1:0-2498 GCA_964448625.1 uncultured archaeon | reverse complement strand
TCGAGCTTGAACTGGATTCCCGGCACGCCCGGGATTTCCACTTTGCCGTAAAGGCCGTCATAGCCGGGCTCAATATGCAATTTGCCTTCGCGAACCCGCATAATACCTTCAACAATTTCCGGCTTAATTTTTGCTTCAAGGTCAGCGCGGGATATATCAAAGAGTACCGATATTTCGTTTCCGAATTCAGCCACAATTTTTTTAAACTCCTCCTGAACTTTTTTAGAAGTGGCTGACGCAACTCCCAATGATTCGGCAATAATTTCATCAAGCGGAACCATGTTTTTATAAGGAATCGCTTTTTCCGGCCTGAACCCTTCCGGCCTGTCCGCTAATTCTTCCACACGGCTCATAACTCCCACCGTAACCGGCTTTCCGCACTTGGGACAGAGGCCTTTTAATTTTCTGGTTTCTTCGGGGGTAGTCCTGGCGCCGCAATCCCTGTGGCCGTCATAGTGATAAATTCCCTCTTCCGGAAAAAATTCAATAGTGGAAAGAAAACGTTTCGGGTCTTTGGATTTTATCGCTTCAATTATGCCGTTATATGAAAGTTCCGCTTCAAAAATATTGGCTTCTCGTCCGATACGCCTTAAAGAGTGGCTGTCAGAATTTGAAATTAATGTTATCCTGTCCAGCCCGCTTATGCGCCAGTTCATCGGCGGGTCTGAGGAAAGCCCTGTTTCAATAGCGTGTATCTTATCTGCCCTGTCCCCGAAGCATTCCTTAATTGAGCTGAAGCCTGAGTTGCTCCCGAATATTGAGAACCACGGCGTCCATGCGTGGGCTGGAATGATTTCAATATCCGGGCTTATAGCCGTCATCATGTCAACAAGCTCTATGCTGCTGAACCCGAATATGGGCCTGCCGTCATAATCAAGCCTTCCCTTCCTTCCAAGCGCTTCAGATACCTGCCCGGCAACCTCGCCGCCCGGGGCAAGGATGATATGGTGCACCCTCCTTCCTTTTCCGCCTTGCGTGTAGACTAGGGAAATCTCTGTTTGCCAGATGAACGGAAAGCCTGTGCTGCTCCTCAGAATCCCGCTTCCGTCCTCTGAAAGCGCAGCCCTCACTTCCTGCCTCCATTTGTGGTGCTGGAAGTCGCCTGTCCCAAGAAGCCCGAGCCCTTTTATGCGCGCATACTTCTCAAGGTTTGCAAGGTTCAGGTCCTTGCTTGTAGCCCTTGCGTAATGGCTGTGGAGATGAAGGTCTGCTATGAGTTTCATTTTACCCGAAAAACGCGTCCAGCTTCTTCTGCAGCTTCGGCTCTATGAAGTCGGCAATGTTTATGCCGGATATCTCAAATATTTTCCCAACAGCAGGAACTATCTGGTTGTAGGTGTAGTATTCGGCGTCGTACTCACCCTCCTTAACCTCTTCAGGCAGCCTTGCCCGTGCACTTATCCTGTCTTTGCCCTCAACAACCACATAGCTTATGGTTGTGCCTATTCCAACATCCTTTCCCTGCTGCCTCATCCTCTTTGCAACAGCCACATGAGGCGCGATGGCGTCATAGCTGCCTACTTCCTTCTGGAGCTGCGTGTTTATCACCAGCTTCTCCACAGGCACAGTCTTTGCCCTTAGCATTTCTATAACCCCCTTAACGTAGTCAGCAGCCTTTTCTGCATTGTTATCCTTAAGGATTATCCCGATTACCTTTTCCTGCACATCCTTTGATATAAATGACAGGTTTCTTCTCACGGTTTCAAAGCCCCTTATCTTCACGCCGCCGCCCTCTGTCAACAGAGCGTATTTCTTCTTTGCGCCATAGCCCTTGTCCTTTGTAGCGACAAAAATCCCTGCAGGGTAAAAGCCCTCATACTCAAGCTCCATAAGCCCCGGAAGCGAGCTGTTGATGTCATTCGCAAAACGCGCTGCGTCTTCACGTGATTTCCCTCCAAGCGAGATGAATATTGAGTCCGTGTCGGAATAAAGAACTTCAAAATCGTTTTTTGCCTTCTCAATAACGCCCATTATGTAATGCCTCCCGTAAGCGGTTATGCTTCTTGCGCACTCCACACTATACCACCTTGCGCCAAAAAAGCCCAGGTAGCCGTACATTGAGTTGGCTATGGTCTTGAGCGCCTCCTCCCTGGCCTTCAGCATCCTGTTCTGCTCTGAAGCCTTCATTATCTCCTTTATCCTGAGCCTCCTCGTTATTATGCCCTCAATGACTGTTGAGATAAACCCCTGCCTCTTCCTGCAAAACCACGTCCTGGCGCCAGGCTGCGGAACTAAGCTCTCCTCAATGCAGCAGTCGCAGTTAATCGTGTCAGGGCTTATGTTGTGGGCGGAGATTATTGTCGGGTACAGGCTCCTGAAGTCAAACACTATTATGTCCCTGTAAAGCCCCGGAGTCGGCTCGTAGACGTACGCGCCTTCATATGTGCTCTCAAACCTCTGCCTGGACTCAACATAAGCAGGCCTATTTGGCACAAGCTCGTTGAAGTTCTTTGCCTCATTGATAAGGAACCACTCAACAAGCTGCGAAAAGCTCATCC
>CAYUWT010000165.1:0-2510 GCA_964448625.1 uncultured archaeon | reverse complement strand
GAAGTACATTGTCCCGTATTTTTTCTGCTCGTATGTTATCATCTTATTGTCCTCAAGCACTTTTATATGGTGCTGTATTGTCTTGTAGTCCATCTTCAGCTCTTCGCTCAGCTGGTTTGTGTTGTAAGGCCTGCTTCTCAAAAGCTCCAGTATCCTTATCCTTGTCAGCCCGCCCTTTGTGCCCGCAAGAACGTACCAGAACACCCTCTTTATGTTCGCGGTATATGCGTCATTCATGGTGTATTATTGCTTTCCTTTAATTAAAGTGTTTTTAAACATTTGCCCAGATGGCCGCCAGGTATTAAGCGCTTCTGGGCTGCGGGGTTGGGGATTATTTAAATTTGTTTGCCGCTAATAATAAAGCATGATTAAGAGGTTTGGAAACGTTGCAATGATAAAGCTCTCAGACCTTGACTCAAACATATACGTGATAGGCGATTCTGTTATCGATTCCGGAACGGGCTTCAATTTCATAAGGCTCAGGAGCCTTCTTAAGGTCATGAAAAAGGACTTCAAGGACATGAAGCAGGTTATAAACACCCACGGCCATTTCGACCACATAGGGGGCAACGGCTTTTTTGAGAACGCAAAAATCATCATACACAGGAACGACGCCCCCATAATAGAAAAGGCGGACATTGAGCTGAGCGCAGCTGATTTTTTCGACGGCAGGCTGCACCCGAAGAATGTGGACACTAAAATGGAAGGCGGGGAGAAGCTGGACACAGGAGGAAGCGAGCTTGAAGTCATACACACCCCGGGGCATACACTGGGCTCTGTCTGCCTATATGACAGGAAAAACGGGTTCCTTTTCAGCGGCGACACGGTATTTGAGAACGCAATAGGAAGGGTGGATTTCCCCAACAGCGACCCTGCCCTTATGGAGCAGTCCCTCAGAAAGCTGCAGGGCCTGAAGGTTAAGATGGTCTTCCCGGGCCACGGCAGCCCCTTCGATGCAAAGGCCCTTGGCAGGGTGCTGAAGACAAACGTCCGGCAGTTCCAGTCAAGGATTGAGGAAGGGGAAGTGGACGAGGATTATGTTTAGCTTTTTAGACAAGGCTGCACAGGCTGGCATTCTTTTCTTTTTATTAGTGCAAGTTTAATCTCAATGCCTCAGCGGCACGAATACGCAGCCACCGTGTTTGCTCGTTTCCAGCTTTCTTTTTTTCTTTATTCCGAGCACAAGGTCCTGGTACCACTGGCCGCCTACAGGGATAACAATTCTGCCGTTTTCTTTTAATTGCTTCACAAGTTCTTCAGGAATCTCCGGGCATGCGCATGTGACAATAATCTTGTCATAGGGGGCCTCCTTTTCATATCCCTTGCTCCCGTCTCCTGCACGAACCTCCACATTTTTTATTCCTGATTTCTCGAGGTTATGCCGTGCAAATGCTGCAAGGTTTTTGTCGAACTCGATAGTATACACCTTGGAAACAAGTTTGCTGAGGATGGCGGACTGGTATCCGGACCCCGCGCCTATTTCCAGGACTTTGTCAGTGTTTTTTGGCTCCAGAAGCTCTGTCATCTCCGCCACCATGTGTGGAGCTGATATGGTCTGGCCGCCTCCGATGGGCAGGGGCTCGTCTGCATATGCGAATTTCCTGTATTCGTGGGGAACGAAATTCTCCCTGGGTACTTCATTGAATGTGTTTATGGTTCTCTTTGTCCTGAGATGGCCTGCCTGCATGAGATGGCTTATAAGCGCTGCCCTTTTCTCTTCAAGATTCATATATTACATTTGTTGTTGTTTAAGAAAGGTTTTTATTGGATGCGGATCATTAAAGTCTATGGGGATGTTTTTTTCAGAAAGGGATTTGTTCTGCGAATACTGCCGCAGGAAACTTGATGAGGGGAGCGAAATATTGAGGGAAAGCGGCCGCAACTATCAGCTCTTTTTCGACAGGGAAAGCTGCGCAGGAAAGCAGGCCATAGACGATGGAGCAAAACTTGAAAGGGTAGTCCTCAGGTACACAAAAAGCGATGACTTAAATAGAGCGCAGCAATAAAAGAATATGTTCTATGACATTGATGTGAGGGGCAACGACTCCGCAAGGCTGATAGAGTTCTCTAAAAAGTTAGGCTGGAAAGGGATATGCCTGATAACCGAAGGAAAAACCGCAGGGCAAAAGGAATTATATTCAGGCATGGAGATAAGCGCGGCCAGCAGCAAAGACCTCGCTGACAGTGTTAAATCTGCAAGGATGCATTATGATATTTTAATGGCATACAGCAAAAGCCTTGAGATGAGCAGAACCATACTTGAAGCAAAAGGCATTGACATACTCAGGCAGGATGCCGGGCTGGCCATAAACCCCAGCCTCGCCAGGCTTGCGATGGGTAACAATATTGCCGTGGAATTCAGGTTTTCAGACCTGCTCCATTCCCACAGGGCTGCAAGGGCCGGGGTTTTCAGGAATCTTGTGCAGAGCGCCAGGATGGTAAGGAAATTCAAGGCGCCTTTTGTGATAACTTCCGGGGCCATGTCAGAATGGGACCTGAGGTCGCCGTTT
>CAYUWT010000164.1:0-2524 GCA_964448625.1 uncultured archaeon | reverse complement strand
TACAGGCCCTCAGGAAGGATATGGGCCTGCATGTGAAGGACAGGGTAGAAATTTCTTTATGGGGCGAGGGTAACAAAATTGAGGTGCTGAAGAAGCGGGAGAAGGAGCTGGCTGATGGAGTCAATGCAATTAAGGTTGATTTCAATAAAACCCAAAAAATAGAAAGCGCAAAGGAGATTGAGCTGATGGAAACGAAAATCTCCGTCTCCATTAAAAAGCCGGGCTAATCAATCTCAGCGCCTTCCTTCTCAAGTGTGTAGCATATCAGGCACATCCCGTTTAACGGCTTGCGCTGGAACTGCAGCCCGCATTTTGCGCATTTGTATACTTTTTCTGTCCTTACTTCGGAAACTTCGAACATATCAATGAGTTATGCGCCCGGTTTAAAAATACTTTCCGCGTCCTTTTTGCTGAAGCTGAATTCAACCCTTTCCTTTCCCCTTTCCAGCCCTATGGAAAACCCGCCTTTGAGCTCCCCAGCAGGTATGCCGAAGAAGCCTTCATTCTTGAACACGTAGAAGCTCCTGATTTCAAGCTCCTTCACATGTATATCCACATCCGCTGTGTCTGTATCGCGAATGTCGGTTATCATCGAGATGCTCACCTCATTGCCGGTTTTGTTGAAAAAGTCAACGCCTGCAACAACATTATTGCTGTTTTTTACAGTCCTTATCTCCAGGTTTTTGAGGGAAAACCTGCCGCTGAAAACGGAATCGGCAGGGGCTTCCGGGACCTCGAAAAACTCATAATATCTCGTGCTTGCAGGGGTGTGCAGGAAGGCCTTGAGTGTATCCATCCCGAATCACTAGGTTTATTATAGAATTGAGACATATTAGTAAGCGGATAAGTATCAAGCCAGGCGGGTAGAAAATTAATTTAGAGGAGAGGAGTTAGAAGAGGTGTTGTAGGCTCTTCCCCGCCTGGCATGATTATGAAACTGCCCGCATGTGCGGGTTATACTAACATTGTAAACGGGTTTCTCGGAACCTTCTGGTGCATCTTCCAGTGGTAGGGGTCCGTTGTATAGGTCGCACACACAGTGCAGTAATCGTAATTCTCAGCCCTTGTGGTGGCTATTGCTGCCGCCTTCTGCACCTTCTCAATCTGCTCGTTCAGCCTGCCAATCTTCTGCTCCACTGAAGCAAGCATCTCATCGAATGTGCCGCTGATCACTTTCTTCGTTTCCGTGCCCACCAGCAGGCTTACCCTGTCATAGTCGACCTGGTCTGCGGGCCTCTGGGCAATCTCTCCAACCTTGTCGGCAAGCGTGCTTATGCTCTTCCTCATCAAATCTATTGCGTATATTATCCTCTCTATATCCGCAGGCTGCATCTGCCCTGTGCCCATCCTGCTTATTGTATCATTGAGTGTGTCCAGCTTGCTGGCTATCCTCTGCGTGTCTATGGATTCCACTTTCTGTATCACCGTGCCTTTTGTCCTTTCAAGCTCCTTCACGCGGTCGATGAGATAAGTATAGTGCTTGTTGTAGCTCATCTTGCCGCGGTTCTCATCAGCCTTCTTCTTAGTGCTCATGCTAACCCATATAGTGGAAGATTTTGCCATGTAGTAGTAAATAAAGCTTATATTTAAATACTTTATGGTAGTGAAAACTGGAACTCCCTTGTTTATCTTTTCAACAATATATTGCCATCAAATCAATGAAATATACATCAGGGCCCGTAACTCAGCCTGGTAGAGTACCTGGCTTTTAACTTGCGTTAAAAGCGTATTGAGGCAAAAGCCTGTGATAGGAAGAGACCAGGGAGTCGGGGGTTCGAACAGCCCTTTTTCCAGATAAGCCAGTCAAAAAGCGCTGGCGGAAAAAGAACGCGGAAATCCCCCCGGGCCCATCAGATTTTTATAATTTGCTTCTATTTTTATCATGGCTATTACATCTGGGGCCTTTTGGACAAGGGAAGATGGAATTGAGCAAAATTATTCTGTAAAAACAGGTGGCAAATGGCACGATTACACGGCAAAAGAACCTTATGTCGTGGATGAGAACCAGAGAAGATTGGAACCTGCGCATGAGAGGCTCAGGAAAAGTCTCATTGAGCAATACGGACCGCATGAAATAGTGCCACAAGCCCCATAAGTTAGCCAAAAGTAAACGTGTAAATCTCAAATCCAGGTTCTGCGTATATTTCCAGCAAATGGGTTCCATAGCCGGATGTTGAAACAATGTTATACAGCCTCTGGCTGTCTATTTTCACAACAGCATTCCCGCTTTCTTCTGTCATATCCCGGCCAAAAGACTCCCTGCTGAGAGGCTTGCCGTCCAAAGAAATTCTGATTTTTGAACCGCCCCCTGCAACAATGTTCACATCCTTTGCCTTGTATGCTAGGTAAAGGGTGGAATTGCCGGCTGAAATTATCCTGTCGGCTTCGTTTTTCCACTTCCCTGAAAGGTATATTGTGTTGGGGAGGGCGGGCTGGACAGGCTTGTAATCCACTATGTTGCCTGCAGAGAAGCCCTCAGGGTTGCCCAATGGGGCCCTTGCAAAATTATAGCCAAGGTAGAGCT
>CAYUWT010000163.1:0-2539 GCA_964448625.1 uncultured archaeon | reverse complement strand
GTTGCAGACCCCCTTCCGTCTCGACCTCCTATGCAAGAGGCTGATGTGTGCATTTAATTTTTGGAATCGATAGCTCCGGAGATGTTTGTTGGCGATGTTTGTATTGATGTGGTGCAGGATAGCGGTTTTTAGCCTGATTTCTTGCCTTGTTTTCTGCACGGAGGAGGAATTTTCAAGGCAGTGGAGAATGCCGCTTTTGTTTTAAAACCAATATGCTTTAAAGTTTTTAAAGCAGAAGGTTTGCGGGGAGCCAAACGCATGCAACCTATTTATACCTTTTCCCGAATAAAGATTGGTTATGGCCGAGAAGGAAAGGGTATATACAATACCTCTCAGGAGGGTATGGGTGGAGGTGCCTAGGGTTAGAAGGGCCAACCGCTCTGTAAGCGAGATAAAGCGTTTTCTCTCGAGACATATGCATGCTGAAAATGTGCAGATTTCCAAGGCCTTGAACGAGACCATATGGAAGAGGGGAGCGAAAAAGCCGCCTGCCAAGCTCAAGGTCAAGGCAAGGCTGGAGGATAATGTTGTAAAGGCCATGCTGCCTGAGGAGAAGGAGCCTGCGAAGGAGGAAAAGAAGGGAGGTAAATTGGGAGGGATAAAGGAGAAGCTTGCAAAAGCAGGGATAGTGGAACAGGAAGTCAAGGAGATAGAAAAGAAGGCGGAGCAGGCAGTAGTTGAGAAAGGGAAAGTAGCGGAGGAAAAGGGAAAGGAAACGAAGGAAGGCGGGGAAGAAATTAAACAAACAGCCGAAGAAAAGCAAAATGAAGGTAAAAAAGTTTGAGTTGCTTCTGAAAGAGCATTTTGGAAAAAAATATAGCGAGGATTTTCCGAGAGGGTTCCAGAGAATCGGCCATGTGGCCGTTATTGGCGTAAAACCCGGTGTGAGAAAACATGAGAAGGGGATTGCGGGATTGGTTCTCAAAAACTACCCCCACATCAAAACAGTCTGCCGCAAGGGGAGGGTTGAGGGGGAGCTGAGAAAGCCGCGGATAAAAAAGATTGTGGGAAATGGCACGGTAACAACCCACAAGGAAAATTACTGCACATACACTCTGGATGTTTCGAAGGTCATGTTCGCGAAGGGCAACCTTGCGGAAAGGGCAAGAATTGTTTCACAGGTAAAAGACAATGAGACTGTTGTTGATATGTTTGCGGGGATAGGCTACTTCTCCATACCCATAGCAAAATCCAAGAATGTGAAAGTTGTGGGTATTGAGAAGAACATGGATAGCGTTAAATATCTGAAAAAAAACATTCTCCAGAACAATGTAAAGATACTGCCCATACTTGGTGATTCTCTATATTCTCCTTTGAAAATAAAGGCTGACAGGATAATAATGGGTTACATGCCTAAAACATACCGCTACCTGCCTTCGGCTTTTTCGATTCTCAGGGACAAAGGGATAATCCATTACCATGATACTTACGGGAAACGCGAACTGTGGGAAAAGCCGCTTGGCATTATAAAAAAGGAAGCTGCGAAAGCGGGATTCAGGGTTGAAAGGATAGTGAAAAAAAGGGTAGTCAAGAACTATGCGCCTAATGTGTATCACATCGTTATCGATGCGGAGTTCAAGAAACAAAAGAATTATTAAATCAGAGACACCGAATTATTGAATTTTGGTGGAGAGATGAGCTTCATTCAGGTTCTGGGAAATGCAGGCATGAAGAGCACGCTCTTTACCATACTGCTCACTTCAGTGGGCTTCGGAATCATACTCCCCATACTCCCCTTCTATTCCCTGCAGTTCGGCGCAACGCCTTTTGACTTGGGGCTGCTGACTGCTGTTTTTGCCCTAGTCAACCTGATTTTTGCCCCGCTCCTTGGGAAACTGTCCGACCGGGTCGGGAGGAAAAGGGTG
Organism: uncultured archaeon; assembly: GCA_964448625.1. GTDB lineage: Archaea > Aenigmatarchaeota > Aenigmatarchaeia > QMZP01 > QMZP01 > CAYUWT01. Next base: position 674 of record CAYUWT010000163.1, on the reverse strand, counting down.
ATACTTGCCGGAACTCTGGGCTTTGCAGCGGCCTATCTCCTCTTTGCCTTCGCCCCCTCGCTCGAAATCCTTTTCATAGCAAGGGGCATAGAGGCTATTGCCGCAGCCGGCATAATACCGGCATGCATATCCCTCATTTCCGACTATACAACAGAGAATGAGAGGGGGAAGGCAATGGCCCTTGTAGGCAGCGCCTTCTCCATGGGTTTCATTATGGGGCCGGCGCTTGGAGGTTTAGCGGACTTATTGTCCATACAGGGGGCTTTCTTTCTTGCTGCATTCCTCTCTGCCCTGAACTTTATTTCAGTAACCTGTCATATAAAAGAGCCCGGGGAAAAGCAGGAAAGCAAAGACATTGCGATAAAAGAGGTTTCTCTTTTGCAACATATCTCCTCCAGACTTTTTTTTATCTTTGCCGCAGGTATGATGGTGGCCTTCCTGATAGGTGGCCTGCAGGCTGTGCTTGCGCTTTACACCTATGAGAAATTTAACTTTGGCGCCTCCCATGTGGGGATAATCTTCACTTTCATAGGATTTATGATAATGCTTTTCCAGTTTGTCTCAGGCCACCTTGTCAACCACATGGGGGAAGCAAGGCTTATCCAGATCGGCCTGCTCTTTTCAGGGATGGGATATTTTCTTCTCGTCTTTTCATATGATTGGGTTACCCTTAT
>CAYUWT010000162.1:0-2561 GCA_964448625.1 uncultured archaeon | reverse complement strand
TGACCTCTTTGCTGATTAACAAATTAACCCTTCCTCTCAAACTTTAACAATGCTGATAGGCGTGGCTGGAAAAACAAACGTAGGCAAGACCACCTTTTTCTCAGCTGCAACGATGGTCGAGGCGGAGATAGCGGACCGCGCCTTTACAACCATAAAGCCCAACATAGGAGTAAGCTATGCGAGGGCAAAATGCGCCTGCACGAAGCTTGGAGTAAAATGCGCTCCGGTTAACTCGCTTTGCATTGACGGAAACAGGCTGATACCGGTGAAACTTATTGATGTGGCAGGGCTGGTGGAGGGAGCGCATATGGGCAAGGGTCTCGGGAACCAGTTCCTTTCTGATATAATGGAGGCGGATGCTTTGATACATGTGGTTGATTTTTCAGGGGCAAGCGACACCCACGGCAACCCTGCGGGAGACGGGCAGGGAGACCCTGTGAGGGATATCGAGTTTTTTGAAAGGGAGCTGGACTATTTCATAGCAGGCATACTTGAGCGCAGCCTTTTACAGCTAAAAAGGAAGCTGCAGCAGGACAAACAGACGAAGCTTGAAAGTCTGATATATGCACAGCTCTCCGGCCTGAAGATTTCATTTGACCAGATAAAGGATATTTTGAAAGAAACAGCCTTTACATTTGATTCGGACAGGGAGGCGGTGCTCAGTTTTGCAAGCGAGGCAAGGAAGGCCTGTAAACCCATAGTTATAGCTGCCAACAAGTGCGACCTGCCGGCAGCAAGAGAGAATTTCCGCAGGCTGAAAGGGGGCATAAACGCTCCTGCAGTCGCGTGCAGCTCTGAAAGCGAGCTTGCGCTCAGGAGGGCAGCCCAAAAAAACGTCATAGAATACCTCCCCGGGGATGCGGATTTCAGCGTAATAAAGGAGGTTGATGATAGGCAGGGAAAGGCTCTTGAGTTCATAAGGGATGTTATGCGCGAGCTGGGCAATACCGGCGTGCAGCAGGCGATAAATACCGCTGTCTTTGACCTCCTTGGAATGGTTGTGGTCTATCCAGCCGCAAACATAACGCACCTCTCCGATTCGAAAGGGAATGTCCTGCCGGATGCTTTCCTTGTGAAGCGCGGGACTACGCTCAAGGATTTTGCCGGCATGGTTCACACAGCGATGGCTGAGAGGTTCATAGGAGGCTTTGACCTGAAAAAGCGCAAGCTGGGAGCGGACTACATTCTGCAGGACGGGGATGTGGTCGAGATATTGTTCAGAAAATGAAATAAGTAGTGTATATACAATTATGGAATGAGGGATTGAATGCTCTACATAATCTCCATCGGCCTCGCGGATGAAAAGGACATGAGCCTTCGTGCAGTGGAAGCTGCAAAAAAATGCGACAGCCTTTATGCGGAGTTCTTTACAACAAAAATGAACACCACAATAAGGAAGCTGGAAAAGGTTACAGGGAAAAAAATAAAAGAGGCAAAGAGGAGCGATCTGGAAGAGCATTCAGGAAAAATAATGGAAGAAGCGAAAAAACATAATGTTGGAATACTTGTTGGAGGCGATGCGTTTTCAGCAACAACCCACGCAGCCCTTTTGCTCGAGGCAGGGAAAAAAGGGGTAAAATGCTCCGTGATACACGGCTCGGGCATCTTCACCGCAGTGGCGGAAACAGGACTCTTCCTCTACAAATTCGGAAGAACGGTTACTCTCCCATATCCGAAAGAAAATTATTCCCCTGAAAGCTTCTACGATTTTGCGCTCCTCAACAAAAAATGCGGGCTGCACACGCTTATCCTGCTGGACGTGCAGGCTGAAGGCAAAGAATACATGGATGCTCATGAGGGGTTGAGGCTGCTGCTCGAAGCAGAAAGGAGGAAAAATAAGGGGCTTTTTATCCGCTCAACCAAAGTCATTACCGCATGTTCTTTAGGGAGCAAAAACCAGATAATAAAATACGGCACAGTCAAAGCACTGCTCAGGGACAAATCCCTCAAAGGAAACACGCCAGCTGTTATAATCCTGCCAGCAAAGCTGAATTTCACTGAGGAGGAATTCCTTGAATCTTGTAGCGTTACCATTCACTTCTAGGTATTGGTTTGGGAGAGGCATCCAAGAAGCTCTTTCATGCCATTTTAATACTGCGTACCAACCATTGGAAATGGAAACAAAGATGCAACAAAAGCTTGAAAAACGCTGGCTTTCTTTGCCTCTGCACCACATTGATACTTCGGTTCTGCTTGAACCTGCCAGCGCTGCCGAAGGCAGAGCTTGTTTCAGATACCTCAACAGGGTCGGTAAACTCTATAGAGCCAAGTTCTCCATACCCATGCTTGGCGAGTTTCTTATGGCAGTCTTGCTCCTTGAAAACCGGACCGAGCAATACAAGCTGCTGGAATTCATCGACCTGCTGACACGGAAAGCAAATATAGAGCCTTATGCTGGCCGAAGCGTTCATACTATAGAGCAGCATATCCGCGAAGTTGAGCCAAGGATTGAGCAGACAGACTGCTCTATATTGGCCTGCGCTGTAGAGGATGGGGCTCGGTCCTTGGTAACATTGGACAGGCACATGCTTTACAACAAGCAACTGCAGAAAGAGTTCGGT
>CAYUWT010000161.1:0-2619 GCA_964448625.1 uncultured archaeon | reverse complement strand
CTCGATGATTTTTTTAGAGTGGGGGATACAATACTGGTCCTCGGGGAACAGGGGCAGTTCCAGGATATCACACCAGACCTCGCAAATCAGTACAGGCGAAATCTTGAAAAGCACAACATGACAGAGAAAGTTCTTCTCACGGAAGAGTTCCGCGGCAAGTTCATAAAATCCAAGAAAAGCGTGGTAAGGTACATGGCAAAGGAGATAATCAGCCCTTCGACAACGCTAATCTATGGCAACAGGGTATTGATATCAATAGTCACAAAATCCCAGATATTCAACGTAGTCATAAAGAGCCGTGAAATAGCGGATTCCTACAGGGCATATTTCAACTACCTCTGGAAAAGGGCGAAGAGATAAGCGAATTTTAAAACCAAATCAAAATATTTTTATGGCCACAATTGAAGAATTCAAGAATCTCGACATCCGCGTAGGGAGGATAATAGAAGTCGAGGATTTTCCTGAAGCACGAAAGCCCTCCTACAGGCTCAAAATCGATTTCGGGAAAGGGATCGGAGTAAAAAAATCATGCGCCCAGCTCGCCGGGAATTACACAAAGGAGCAGCTCGAAGGCAGGCTGGTTTTGTGTGCTGTCAATTTCCCGTCCAAAAGGATAGGGCCCGAGATATCGGAGGTTCTCACGTTGGGAATCCCCGGAAAAAACAGGGAATGCGTGCTTATAGAGCCCGAAAGGGATGTAGAGATTGGAGGGAGGCTGTATTAGCCGCCATCTGTCATGAAAACTGAAAAGATGCGGGCTGAGCTTGCGGAATATTATGACCTCATTTACGCGTGGAAGGATTACAGGCATGAGGCTGGAAAGATACACGGAATAATACAGGCCCGCAGGAAATCAGAAGGCAATGATCTGTTGGATGCAGCCTGCGGGACAGGAAGCCATATACAACATCTGAGGCAGAATTACATGGTTACGGGAATGGATTTGAACAGGGAGATGCTCGAAATAGCCAAGAAAAAGAACCCAGAAATTGAATTCTTTCAGGCAGATATGGAATCATTCAATCTGGGCAAGAAATTTGATGTGATAACCTGCCTTTTCAGCTCAATCAGCTATGTGAAAACATATGCGAACCTTGAAAAGGCAATAGCATGCTTTTCACGCCACCTGAAGGCAGGAGGTATAATGGTAATAGAGCCCTTCTTCTCCCCGGAAACTTTCAGGGATGTAGGCCTGCAGGCAGACTTCGTGAACAGGGAAAACATTAAAATAGCAAGGTTCCATCACGGCAAAAAGGAAGGAAACATGATGGTTGTCGATTTCCATTTTCTCATAGGAAAAAAGGATGGGGTAAGATACATGGTTGACAGGCATGAAATGGGGTTGTTCGGGAAGGAAAGATTCCTGAAAATCATGGAGGAAAACGGACTGAAAGCCGAATTCACGGAAGACGGCCTCATGCATGGGAGGGGATTGTATATAGGGACAAAATACCTGCACTAAGACTCAGATTTTAAGCTTGTCCCTTCTCCATCTCCTGAGCCCCGGGACAGTAATCCTTCTGGTCCTCGCCCTTTTCAGGCCGAAGGCCTTTATGTCCACCCATCTCGGGGCTCTCCTTCTCCTTGCTTTGCTTATGAGCCTGAGCTTGAGACCGAGCTTTTTGGTTGACATAGATACTCCTTAAACTTATCTGCAACAAGGTATTTAAATCTGGAATCAGACCCTCCTGAACGAGATTTTGGGCTCCCTCTTTTCGGAAAGCGCCAAAAGCATCTGCTTCAACTGCTCATCAGAAATATAGCCCCTTATCTTCCCCGCCTGATAAAGCTGGATAAGATAAAGCTCAACAGCGGAAGCAAGTTCCGCATTCACAGCCCTCACCCTTCCAAGCCTCTCATAAGCCTCCCTGCTCAGTATAAGGCCCAGTATCTTCTTCTTCGCGGCCTCAAGCTGCTCCTGCTGGGCCTGCCCCTGATTTAACTGGTAGAGTGTATTAGCATCCATATATTCATTAAGCGCATCCAGTATTTTTATTGCTCACCCTTATGGCGGAATACGCCTGAGGCACAAACAGGGATGGAATCAGCATACACAGAAGCTGTTATGAAGCGGGTGGGTGAAAGCATAAATTGCTTCCGGCACAGGATTAATATGAGTTCTGCTAGCAGCCCCATAAAAATCACGGGAGGCAGATATGATATCACTGGCGAGCGCGCGGATTCTATCAACACCGATGTGATAATTTCAGCGAAGCGCTGCGGCCGCTTCGATGAGTCTCTTGGGCAATATGCAATGGAAACTTGGTACGAAGAAAATTTCTTCCCTCAAAACAAAATAGAGATACTGGTAGTTGACGGAGATAAGTTCGGAAGCGGCTCTTCAAGGGAACATGCTGTTCTCGCGCTGCGTTCTGCCGGTATTAAAGCAGTCTTTGCCCACTCATTCAATAAGACCTTTTACATGAATGCACTCAACGAAGGGCTTTATGTAAGCACCGATTTTGAACTTGCCGACAGGCTGTCACGGGGCGAAGAGGTTTCTGTTGAAGATTTCGCGCGCGGCAAAATACCGGTGGAGCAGGATTTGGTGCGCAGCGGCAACCTCTACCGTTTCATGGAGCGTTTCAGGAGGGGGGATATAAAATCACACACACCGGA
>CAYUWT010000160.1:0-2678 GCA_964448625.1 uncultured archaeon | reverse complement strand
TTGCCCTTTATGAGCTCCACTATCTGCTCGATAAGGTGCCTTACCTCAGAAGCAGGGGAGGACGATTCAAGCTGCGAGAGCCTCTTTTCCAGCCTCCTTATCGGGCTGGCTGCGATTATCTCGTATTCGTCCTCGCCCATGGATAATTATTTGCTTGGTTTGTATTTAAACATTACACGGTATGCCGCCAAACAGTGTGTTGCATATAAAATCAAAGGAAAAGGTAAAAATCAAAAACTACATGTCCATGTCGCCGCCCATATCTCCGCCCGGCGGCGGTGAAGGGCCTCTGCCGCTCTTGCTGCCCTGTATCACGTCGTCTATCCTCAATATAAGCTCGGCAGCCTCGCTTGCGGACTTTACGGCCTGGAGCTTTATCTTCAGCGGTTCTACAACTCCGCTCCTGAGCATGTCAGCCGTTTTGCCGGTAAAGCAGTCGAGCCCGCAGTTGTCCATGCCCTTATCGTGTTCAGATCTCAAGGAAGCCAGTATGTCTATCGGGTCATATCCGGAGTTCTCCGCAAGGGCGCGGGGGACAATTTCAAGCGCATCGGCAAATGCGTTTATGGCAAGCTGCTCCCTGCCCTTATATTTCTCAGCCATCTTTCTCACACGCCTCGCCACAGCAACCTCGCACGCCCCTCCGCCTGCTACAATCTTGCCCAGCTCAAGGGCTGCAGCAAGGCCTTTTACGGCATCCTCAACTGCCCTCTCAGCCTCATCAACAATGTGCTGGGTCCCGCCCCTCACAAGGAGCGTGACCGCCTTGGGGTCCCTGCAGTCCTCAACGAATATCATCTCTTCATCTGCCAGCTTCTTCTCATACACCCTGCCTGCGTAACCCAAATCTTTGGAAGACAGGTCGTTTATATTGCTCACTACTTTGGCTCCCGTGGCCTTTCCAAGGGCTTCCATGTCGCTTTTTTTCACCCTTCTTGCACCAAGTATGCCAGCCTTTGCAAGGTAGTGCTGCGCCACATCATCAATGCCTTTCTGGCAGAAGACAACATTTGCGCCTGCCTTGACAACCTTCTCAACCATGCCTTTGAGCTGGTTCTCCTGCTGTTCAAGGAAGGCCTGGAACTTCTCCGGGCTGTCTATGTTAATCTTCGCGTCCCCTTCGAGCTCCTTCACCTCCAAAGCCGCGTCAAGCAGCGCTATCTTGGCCTTCTCCACGCTCTTGGGCATGCCGGTGTGGACAACTTCCTTGTCAATCGCAATGCCGCTTATAAGCTGGCTGTCGTTGATGCTCCCGCCTTCCCTTTTCTCAAGCTTTATGTTGTCAACGTCAACCTCAATCCAGTTTTCCTTCTGGACAGCTACCCTTTTCACAGCTTTTACTACAACCTCGGCAAGCTCATCGCTCGCCTTTTCGGTGGCTTTGCCTGTCATGGCTGTAATCGCTATCCTGTGAAGCATCTTGTCATCATTGATGCTCACCTTAACGCCTGAGTTGTTCAGGAACTCGAGGGCATGCTCCTTGGCTATCCTGAAGCCCTTCGTGATGATGGTGGGGTGTATCTCCTGCTCCAAAAGATTTTCAGACTGCTTGAGAAGCTCGCCTGCTATAATCGTGGCGGTTGTGGTGCCGTCGCCTACTATCTTGTCCTGGGTCTTTGCGACCTCCACAACCATCTTCGCTGCGGGGTTCTCTATCTGCATCTCCTCGAGAATGGTTGCCCCGTCATTGGTTATAACAACATCTCCAAGGCTGTCCACAATCATCTTGTCCATGCCTTTCGGGCCCAGAGTGGTCCTTACAGCATCCGCCACAGCCCTTGCAGCAGCTATGTTATTCTTCAGTGCATCCTTCCCTTTTGTCCTTATAGACCCTTCAGGCAGGATAAATATAGGCGTACCACCCATTCCGTTCATGCAAAATACCTCCTTCCAATTTTCCTGATATTGTAGTTATTTTAAAATTATTTTAGCCCTTTTGATAGCCAAAATGGATATAGTATATAGTAGTGAAGGGTTTTTAAAGCTTTCGCTTGCATTACAGATAGCGGCTACACGTTTTTGTTTTGGAATTTTTATGGAATTTAAATACAGTCCAAGATAATTAACATTGAACAGCGGCAGTTGCTCGCATTCAAAATTAAATTTGTATGCGGAAATAACTACCCGCAAATTGTATCGGGCTCGTAGCTCAGTTGGTTAGATTGCGCTGAAGCAAGGCTTTAGCATCGGTCTTATAAGGCCAGCCAACAATTCGGTGATGACGTAAAAGCCGAAGGTCGCCGGTTCGATCCCGGCCGGGCCCATTTCATTCTTTCTAGGGAATTAAGGGCTTACAAGTTATCACAAACATTGCCAACGCCAGGCAAATAGCCTCAAATCTCCTTCCTTATCTGCTCCCATAAAATGGCCGACCAGTTCTCGAACTCGTGCGCTATTTTTGCTATCTCTTTCTTTTCCATCAGCCTGCCTTCGAGGCTTTCTGTTTCCCTGACTTTTATATCAGGAACAGAGCCCTCTATGAGGAAAACTACGCCAAAATGCACCCTGCCCACAGCATTCGAATCATCGTTAATATAGCCTAGCAGCTTTATGCTGTAAGGATATGGGTAGATTATCTCCTCCTCGAGCTCCCTTTTGAGCGCGTCCCGTATAATATCCTTGCCGTCATCATGGGGGTTGATGTGCCCGCCTATGCCTAAGGAGTGGAGGTTGTGCAG
>CAYUWT010000159.1:0-2693 GCA_964448625.1 uncultured archaeon | reverse complement strand
CCGGACCTTAAGGTCAGGGTGATTATGAAATGGAAAAGCATTTATAACCAAATTTTAAACAGATATATGGCCATAAAGGTTGCCATAAACGGCTACGGGACCATAGGCAAAAGGGTTGCGGATGCTGTTTCCCTGCAGGATGACATGAGGCTTGTGGGAGCGAGCCTCACGAAGCCCTCGTTCAAGGCTGTGAGAGCTGCGGAAGAAGGCTATGATATTTACGTTCCGGCAGGGCAGGAAAAGGCCTTCGGGGGCATGAAAATAAAGGGGAGCATAAGCGAGATGATTGGCGCATGTGACCTCGTTGTGGATGCGAGCCCTGAGGGCGTGGGGGAGCAGAACAGGGCCCTTTACCGGAAGGCGGGAAAGAAGGCCATATTCCAGGGAGGGGAGGAGCATGAGCTTGTGCAGGCTTCCTTCAACGCAAACGCAAATTATGATGCTGCAAAGGGAAAGGATTTTGTCAGGGTGGTCAGCTGCAACACCACCGGGCTGTGCAGAACGCTGAATGCGCTGAAACCTTTTGGAATAGAGAACGCTTATGCTGTCATAGTCAGGAGAGGGGCAGACCCCGGAGACTCCAAAACCGGACCGATAAATGCCATAATACCGGAAACACATATACCCTCCCATCACGGGGCTGATGTGCAGACTGTCATTCCCAATCTGCCTATAGTCACAGCGGCAGTGAAAGTGCCCACTACAATAATGCATGTCCATGTTATTTCTGTCAGGCTGAAAAGGCAGGCAGCGGAGAAGGACATTTTGGGGGCTTTTGAGAGCGAAAACAGGGTCATGGTTGTTGAAAGCGGCATGGGGCTGAAATCAACTGCTGAAATAATGGAGCTTGCGCGCGATATGGGCAGGAAGCGCTCGGACCTTTATGAAATAGCCGTATGGAAGGAGTCAGTAAACGTAAAAAAGGGTGTTGTCTATTTCATGCAGGCTGTCCATCAGGAATCAGGAGTTGTCCCGGAGAACATAGATGCGATAAGGGCGATGTTCAGCCTTGCAGACAGGGAAAAGTCTATAAGCAAAACCAACAAAACGATGGGGATACGGTAAGATGGAAAAGAGATTTTTTACGATAGACGACATAAAGCATGTCAAATCAAAAGTTGTGCTTGTGCGTGTGGACATAAACTGCCCCATAGACCCTGCAACGGGAAGGATTACAGATGATGAGAGAATCAGGCTGCATTCAACTGCAACCATTGCTGAGCTTGCCAGAAAAGGCGCAAAAGTTGTTGTTATTGCCCACCAGGGGAGGCCCGGAGATATTGACTTTGTTTCCCTCAGGGAGCATGCGAAGCTGGTTGGGAAATATGCAAAATCTGAAGTGAGGTTTATTGATGAGCTGTTCAGCACAAGGGTTGCTGGAGAGATAAAAGCAATGAAAGACGGGGAGATGCTCCTCCTTGAAAACGTGAGATTCTATTCAGAGGAGCTTCTCGAAAGGCCGGCTGATGCGCTTGCCAAAACCAACATGGTACAGGCCTTTTCCCCCGTGTGCGACTATTTTGTGAACGATGCATTTGCTGCTATACACCGCGGTCAGGCAAGCCTTGTGGGCTTTGGGGAAGTGCTCCCTACAGTAGCGGGCAGGTTGATAGAGCGGGAAGGGTTTGCCCTGGACAAAGCCTCACAAGACGGGAAAAAGCCTGCAGTTTTCGTGATGGGCGGAACGAAGGTTGATGATTCTGTGAAGGCCATAGAGCACCTGCTGGCCGGCGGGAAAGCGGACCATGTGCTTGCAGGCGGTTTGCTGGGCAACTTCTTCCTCATGGCCAAAGGTTGTGACATAGGCTACAAATCCGCTGAAACAATCAGGGGGAAAGGCTTTGAGAAGCTTCTTCCTTTTGGAAAGGAACTGCTTGAAAAATACAAAGGGAAGATAGAGATGCCGGAGGATGTTGCAATCATGGATGGAGAACGAAAAGATATTCCTGTCTCCAGCCTCCCCACATCCCACTTCATAGGGGATATAGGGAGGAAAACAATAGAAAGATATTGCGGTTTGATAAGGAAGGCGAAAACCATTGTATTCAATTCCCCGATGGGGGTTTACGAGAGGGCCGAGTTCAGGGAAGGCACTGAAAGCATGCTGAAGGCTGCAGCTGAAACAGATGCGTACAAGGTCGTGGGAGGCGGGCATACGGACGATATGGTCAACAGGCTCGGCCTCTCAAGGAAGTTCGACCATGTTTCCTCGGGAGGGAGGGCGGTGCTATATTACCTCGCAGGAAAGAACCTCCCCGTGATAGAGATGCTGGAAAGGGCGAAGGAAAGATGGAAGGGGAAACTGGACAAAGTTTAAATTCCTGCTTCCTAGACTTCTTTTCATGGCGCAATACAGAGATGACGTGATAGCGGAAGTATGGAAAAGAATGGCACAGGTATATCTGAAGCGCAAGAATGATTACGTGGGAGAAGACGAGGAAGGCAACCGCAAGCCAGAATTGGTGAGGCGCGAAAAGCTTTATCCAAGCGCCTACATCAGGCTTAACGGCCAGATGAGCAGGCTAGCCGAGGAACTGAACCTCAATAACACAGGAAAGATGCTGATATACGATCTGCAAAAGCAGTCCTTGGTCCTCTGCAGGTTTGATTTCTGGGGGATGCCGAATGAGGCTGTAGAGTATGTTTTCTTTAAGCCGAGGGATTCCTTCGAGAATATTTATAACGAGTTTGGA
>CAYUWT010000158.1:0-2735 GCA_964448625.1 uncultured archaeon | reverse complement strand
AACTACAATTTCCCGAACATTAATGTTCGGGTAGTCAACTGTTCGGGAAGTTTAGCGGAAAAGGTTTATTAGGAGAGTGCCGCTCTGTCCAAACTGAGCTACAGGCCCAATACAACTTCTCGCACACAGACTTAACTTTGTATGCGAGTAATTACATCCGCATACAAAATTAATATTACATGCGAGACGTTATTTTATTGCATGTCCTGTTTTATAGCGATTGCTGATGATTGCATGACCCCTGTATTGTGTGAATGGTGCTGATTTTTATTCCTTTGCTGCATTGTTGATTTATGAGGGAAGAGATCCGGATATTTGCGCTGGTTTTTGCAGCCGTCTTTTCCGCCGGTATACTTTCCCATGCTTTGCTCAATTCGGGGTCTTTTTTGGGGAGGCAGGATTATATTACTGCTAGTATAGCTGAAAGGGAAAGCAAAATGGAAAATGAAAGCGAAGGCTTGGACCAACACAAGGAAGAGCGTATCGTCATTTCTTTGCCTGAAGAAGTGAGTGAAACACCAGTTGCGGAAAACAAAAAAGAAGGTGCAAGGGGGGTGTCAATAAAAGAAACGAAAGATTTGTGCGGGGGCATAGAATGCGGCTACACGGCAAGGATATGCCCCGATGGTTTCAGGGACAGGTGCAGAAACTTCTGCATCCCGCAGACAGGCAAATGCACCGACTGCACGCCGGAATGCGAGGGGCATGATGTTACGCAGCCTGCAGGCCAGGACGCGGCCGGCGCAGATGGGGAAGAAAAAGCCGCAGCGGACAAAGGGCTTCCAGCTCAGGACAAAGCTGCTGCGAAAATAGCGGAGGTGAAATACAAATCAGACGGCGATGACAGGCTGAAGGAAAACTGGAACAGCGAGTGGGTTTTGATAGAGGGCAACGGAGAAGTTAGGGGGTGGACTTTGAGCGATGAGGGCGGGCATGTCTTCATTTTCCCCGCAGGTTTTGTGCTTTCAGGGAGTGTAAGGGTGCACTCCGGGGATGGCGAAAACACGCAGGCAGACCTGTACTGGAACGGTGGGAGGAGGCCTATATGGAACAATGATGGGGATAAGGCAACACTGAAGGACGGCAAAGGGGATGTTGTTGATGAATATTCGTATTAAGATGTTGCGGCAATTAGCGCTATAAAGATTAATCCTCCCTGCACTCTGAGCAGAGCCACCTGCCGGCAATGTTCCTCAACTCATCCGAGTAGTCTTCGCAGCCCTCGCATATGCCGCTTATCTCCTCTGCCGGGCTTGCTACCCTCTCTATTCTTGCCTTCAGCTTCTCGGACAATATGTCTATCAGCTCCGGGGAGGTGGTAAGGAGCTCCTTGTCTGTCACTATGCCAACAAGCTTCCCCTTTTTCACGACAGGCAGCCTTTTCACTCCGGATTTTACCATAAGCTTTGTTATCCTCAGTATATCGTCTTCCGGCTCAACAGTTATGAATTTTCCCCTTGCAAACTGGCTCACGCGCGTTTTTTTCGGGTTGAGGCCCTTCGCCACCACTGATGTTATGTCTTCTGTTGTGAAAATGCCTACGGGCTTGCCTGCCTTAACCAGAACAACGGAGCCTATCCTGTTGTTGGTCATCACTTTCGCCGCAGCGTCTGCTGTGACATCTGGCGCGACCGTGATGACATGCTCCTTCATTATCTCTTTTACTTTGGCCAAACCGAACACCTCACAGATTTTACTGCCGAAGCTATTTTTATTATTTGCCTGCAAGTATTAATACATGGATGCCAAAATCGTTGTTGCTTCTGCAGCAGCGGTCATATTTATTTCCGGCTTCTTCCTGGCAGGGAGCGGCGGGGGAAACCTGCTGGATGATATTATCAATGGCTTGGGCAATCTTATGCATAACGCGCCTTTCGAGGGCTTCTTCGTTTCCCAGGAGAAGGCTCCAAAGCTGCGGGTAGCGATTGAAATTTACAGCCAGAACATCTCCCTGAGGCCTGACAGGCCTGTAAACATAACATGGGACGGCCAGTACATAAACGGCTTCAGCGGCACCATAAGCCTTGATTACGAAAGCAAGGTTGTGAGGCTGGTTGACTCTTCTGAGGCTGGGCTTGCGCTCAAGAGATACAATATCGAGGGGCTCTCTCTCGGTGCACTGGAGCTAAGCCCTGCGGGCTATGATATAAACGGGCAGGTAAAATCCAAAAACGGCTCCATTTCCATTAAAAGCTTTGTGGGGCAGGCGGTGGTGGAGGAGGACAGGCTGGTTCTCTCGGGGAATGCCACATTTGTGAAGGCCGTTGCGGACGGGCAGGTGTGGGAGCTCAAGTAAAAATGTTTGCACAGCTTTTTCTCAATATAAAACGCTGATTCCATATAATCAATGCCGCGCCCAGGTAGCTCAGCGGTAGAGCAACTGGCTGTTAACAAGCCTTTTTCCAATCGAGCCTGATAAAAAGGCTTGAGCCAAAAAGGCTGACGGAAACCAGTTGGCCGCAGGTTCGAGTCCTGCCCTGGGCGCTTCAAAGCCAATTGTTAATGGCTTGTCTCAGGCTCATATGCAGCGTATGCTTTTATTTTGACAGTTTTTGTGTCCGCACCGCCCATCTCAATACCTCTAAACTGGCAAAAAATTAACGCCGGTCTGAAAAATTTTTCCATATCCAAGAAACTGAATCTGCTTTATCTTCCATAGTGGCTTTGGGTTCTGACGGAACGCACCTGAATTTATTCTCGTGCAACTCCTTTGGCAGTTCCAGAACTAGTTCATG
>CAYUWT010000157.1:0-2762 GCA_964448625.1 uncultured archaeon | reverse complement strand
AATTCGCCTCAGCCTCCCCCTTTCATCCTCAGACGGCTTTGGCACGTCATGCACGACCCTTCCATATCGTCTACTGTTGTAGGCTAGGGGCTCCTCCCCCTCATTTAAAGAGGCCTCCACGACTTTTCCCACAAACATAGTATGGTCGCCAAGCTGTATCTCCTTGAAAAGTCTGCATTCCATATTGACAACGGCGCCACTGACCATAGGGGCCTTTATCTTTTTTCCATTGTAAAACCCGAAGCCAAGCTCCTTTAGCGCGCCTATCTTGTCCATATCCCTTCCGGAATATCCCCCCGCCATGCTTGAAAAGGCTGCCTGCTTTGTTGACGCCAGGCTTACGCCAAACTCTTTTGAGGCCCTTATGTTATCCTTGGTGGCCTTATCAGGCCCTATACATACAGCCACAAGCCCGGGGCTGTATGAAACATGGTGCGTCCATTCGCATGCCATCACATTTGGGCCGTGCGGGCCGTCGCTTGTCACAAGGCCGACGTTAGTGATGAACTGGACAGTCCTTCCGTCCCCCCATTCAAGATCCATTGAATTCCTCCTTAGTAATTCATGTTAGTACAAGACAAATATAAAAAGAACAAACACAAAAATTAAGGAATAAAGGCCTGTTAATTATTCTTCAGTTCCTTTATTCTCTCTGCAACTCCCTGAGCCTCCTTCTCCAAAGACTTTTTGTATTCCTCAAGCATCTCTATCTTCTCCTGCTTTGTGAAGAAGCCCCTTTCTCCGCAGCATCCGTATCCCATACATGACACCTCCTTATCTATTGCCGCACTTCATTTATTTTGCCTGTGCGGGCGTGCTGAAGGCCGGCAATTGTATCGCATGTACGATATATATGGCGTAGGTTATATATAAATCTATCGGTTATCCGATATATAGAGATATTTATATATCGGTCGTCCAATATATAACAGGCCTGTATGCAAGACACAGACGAGCTGATAAGGGGGGCACGCAGCTTTGGGGAAATTTTCAGCATAGCAAGGCGGTGCGTATATGATGTGCTCGGGAAAAGGAGGGCAGGGCTGATGCTGGGCCTCTCGCCGCTTGGCATATACCCAGACGGCTTTGTCGGCGCCTACCACCAGATGGGCACAAACATCATAGTACTGAACGACACCCTGATAAGGAAAATAAGCAGGACAAAACCAGAGATGCTGAACTATTACATATTCCACCTCCTTATGCATGAATACCTGCACAGCCTTGGAGTGACAGACGAATGGACTACAAGGCTTCTTACCTACGACATTACAAGGAAGGTTTTTGGAGACGGCCACATACTCACAAGGATTGCAAGAAGATTCGAGGAATTCCTGCCAAACCTGAGATATTATGACCGCCTGTCTGCGCTGCCAGACGGCCATGACATAACCCTAATAGATAATTTTGAGGAGGAGGACACATCTTACATAGGCTGAACATGAACATGAACAGGAAATATGAAATTCACTGCTGCGACATGAGGGGCATGCTCTCTTTCCTTATACTCTTCCTGCTGTCAAAGAAGCCCATGCACGGCCAGGAGATAGCAGGCGAGCTGGAGAAGAGGAAGGGGGTCAGGCCAAGCCCCGGCACCATATATCCGGCACTCAAAACCCTCAAGGAAGCAGGCATGATAAGGGAGAAAAAATCAGGAAAGAACCTAGTCTACAGCCTTACACCGCAGGGCAGAAGAGAGCTGGACGCTGCAAAGCGCCACTTCTGCAGGGCATTCAGGGGCGTGTTCAGTTAGCAGGGCGCACACAAACCTCAATATAATAAGAGCGGCATGACATCATGCAATCGTGTTTGCCAGCAGCCCGATAAGCAGTATCCCTGCGAAGTTTGCAATGTAAGAGAAAGGTATGAAGGCCTTTGTCTTCATTTTAGAGAACCCCATTATCATTATTCCAAGCTCGTCAGGAAAGGGCGAGGCTATTATTGCGGCCCCGAGTATTGCGGTGAACCATCTCCATCTGAAAAGCCTCATTTCGAGAACATGCTTGAACACATGTTTTTCCGAGTTCCTGATAAAAACAATGTCCTCCACAAGATGGTTCCTGAAGATGCGGAATAACAGCATGTCTCCCAATAGCGCGCCAAAGCCGCCGAAAAATGCCATCCAGAATATGGATTCGTGCTGTGCAACCTCCCCAAGAACCAATATGGCAGGCGCTGTTGTGAATACAGAGGTGAAGAAAAAACCCGCTATAAAGCTGCCAAAAATTTTTGTTTCCCCTGCAGACTCCAGAAAGCTGCCCAGCAGGCCGGCCTGCACTATAATCAAAGAGGCCAGAATGCTTATTGCTATAATAAAGATGTCCTTGATTATGTGGTTTTTTCCATTGTCCATATCTGCGTTGGCTGTAAGGCTTCCAGACTTCTGCTAAAAAGGCTTAATACATTATAATTCCCTGCAAACAGATTAAAAGGTTAGCCATACGCTTAATGCATGAGTCACCCAATGACGGCACAATACACAAAAAAACCCACCCCTATGCAAAACTCCCTTGTTTTTATATCTTCATATGCACTACAAATATTCAGCACGGGCCCATAGCTCAGTCTGGTAGAGCATCCGCAGGGTTCTCTTCCTGAACTCTGGTGACGCTTTTAAAGCCGTTTTAAAAGCATGTGTACGGCCTTTTTGCAGGCCGGATGGCAGAAATCCGGAGGGTCGGGGGTTCAATACACCGCTTTTTCACAGGAGCTGACGCTTCCGCGAAAAAGCTGTGGAGCAAAAAACTAGTTTAACAGGAGTC
>CAYUWT010000156.1:0-2795 GCA_964448625.1 uncultured archaeon | reverse complement strand
TATCCACGAAAGCAGCTCGAAGTGCCTGTAAACAAAGCCTGCAAGTTTCGGGGAGCGCTTCATAAGCCTTGCCGTCACCTTCCCCTTCATCCTGCGGTCAAAGCCCGCTATGCAGGGCCGCAGAGTCACCCTCCGGAACACGCAGTCAAAGGCCTCCCTCGCATAGCTCCTGTATCTCGCTGAAAATATGCCCAAAACTGTAAATGTCGCAAGGGCTATGAGGCATATCATACGCAACCATATCCGCTTATGCCATGTTTGGCGGTCAGGTTTTTAAACCGGCTGCTATCACAAATGAAAGCTATCAGCGGTTGAAAATCCAAAATTTCTTTCTGCGCAGCGGGGAGTAGAGCACATATGCCAGCAGGGTCATGATCAGGCCGTAAATTATTATCTCTGTCCCCAGGTGCAGAAGCATGAGCCCGCTTGAGATGAAGCCGAAAAGCGGTATGAGGGGGAATCTCCCTATGTTGAGCGGGACGCGGAAGGCCTTTGGGGGGTATTTTGTGCGGCAGCGGAACCATATCACCATCGCGTTGACCGCCATGAATGTTGCAAAGATGGCAAAATCCGTAAGCTTCGCAGCAAGCTCTATGTTTCCGAGCATCACGAAAACTGCGGAAAGGGCGGCTATGACTATGGTGGCTAAGACTGGTGTTTTGCGCCTGCCCAGCCTGCTGAAGAATACAGGCAGAGCGCTGTCTCTTGCCATCCCGAAGGTTATGCGGGAAGTCGCGAGCAGTATGAGCAGCACGGTGTTGGAAGTGGAGAAGAGCGCTATCACTGCAAGCATCATGCCCCCTGAATGGCCAAGCCTGGCGCCTGCCACATCAGCAAGCGGGGAGTGCGAGGCAGCAAGCTGCTCCGCCGGCAGTATGCTGACCGCTGATATTGCGACAAGCACGTAAATTGCTGTTGAAAAGAAGAGCGCAAGCAGGAGGGCGCGCGGTATTGTCTTTTTGGCCTTCCTGGTCTCTTCCGAGAGCCTGACTATCTCCTCAAACCCTATGAAGGCGAAAAATATCAATGCGGCCGCGCTGAAGACCGGGGTAAATCCGGGGAAGGAGAAAATGGCAGCCTTCCCGAAATCAGGGATGCCTATGGCTATTATCACAAAAAGCCCGAAGGCTTCTATGAAGGTGAAGAGTATTGCGACCCATGCAGACTGCTTGAGGCCGTAGATTATTACCGCTGAAAGGACGATAATAAGGGCCATTCCTGCTGCCACAGAATAAAACTGGAACTGCCCGGCAAAGGACAGGCCGAGGTTCTGCAGGCCGCCCGCCAGATAGCCCCCGAAGCCGAGGGCGACGGTTGCCGCTGAAACTATCCCGCTGAATATTATTATCCACCCCAGCACAAATGCTGCGCGCCTCCCAAAGGAGCGCTTTGCATATTCATATTCGCCGGCTGCGGAGGAGAAGCGGGAGGAGAGCTCCGCATAGCTGAGGCCTGTGAAAGCGGCAACCATGGCCGCAACCGCAAAGGAAAGCCATGCGGCATCGCCGGCTATGCCGGCGGCCTTGCCTACGAGGGCATATATCCCTGCGCCTAATATTATGCCTATCCCTGCAATGGTGGTCTCGAAAAGCCCCAGCTCCTTCCTGAGCCTTACAGCCTCTTTCTTCATTTATTATTGTTTATTCCCCAGCTTTCTTATAAGCTGGCTATTGCACAACCCTGCAGAATATTGAATCCTTAGGAACCGTGTCTATAGCCCTGCTGTTGTCCCCTTTAATCTTAAAATATCCGTTTTCCGTTTTCCCTGTCACCCTGTGCGCTGTCAGAGCATACCCCTTTTGCAGCTGCTCCCCTGAGGGCTCTCTTACGAACTCAAGGCTCCCTTTGTAGGCCACGATGTCCCCAACATCATAATCATTTTGCTCAAGGCAGAGGTATTCATTGCCTGAAACAAGGGCCGGATTCATGGAGTTTCCAGAGCCCCTGAACACATATGTTTTGACAGAGGACATGCCGGTCTCGGGGTCTGCGGTTATGTTGAACAGGGAAAAGTTAATCTCCTGAAAAGGCTGGAGTGTCCTGTTTTCCTCCTGCGGCTGGGTTATGCAGCCTGCTGCAAATGCAAGCATGCCGAGAAAGAGGAGGCTGCGGGCTTTCATTTGCTTTAGTGAGAGCAGGATATTATAAAGGTTGCTCCGGGGGGAAAATTTTTGAAGGGTCCAGTATGCCTGCAAAATAGAGCATCAGCAGTACAGCAACCGCAAGCAAAAAGCCTATTAGAACCCATTTCAGGGAGCTTTTCCTCTCCTCCGGGACTATAGGGGGTATGAGGGATTCCGGCCCTGGAGCATCGGGAGGGAGGCCTGGGATGCCGGGGTGCTGCACGATAACCATCTGAATTTTAAAATTCGGGAAATTGTATTCCATATTTACCATTTCAACCGGTTATTAAAAGAGCAAACTGAATACTTTTTATGGAACAGGAAAGATGCGACATATGCGGGGCAGTGTTATCAGAAGCAAACCACACAGTCTCTTATGATAAGATATGCGACCGATGCGCCACGAAAGCGGGGAAAAGCCTTTTTTTCTGAGCACCCTTTTCTAAGGGCGGGTTTCTGATTTATGAAGGCTTAAAAAACTTGCTGCGAATAAGGGGCCATGGCCTATACGGCAATTGTTTCGGATTGGAGTGGGACAGGGATAAAATATCCCACTGATGAACAGCTGATGAAAAAAATAGCCTATTATGCGCTTTTTGAAGAGCTGAAAAATGTGATGTTACGTGGCAAGCTTTCGCACACTGCGGAAATAAGAAGGCTTTTGAGTGCACG
>CAYUWT010000155.1:0-2806 GCA_964448625.1 uncultured archaeon | reverse complement strand
TACGCTTTTAATCCCGGGAAAAGAAGCTTTGATATGACTGGAAAGAACGAGATAAGGGCTGAAATCCTGTCAAAGCTCCGGGTCATGAGCGCCGGGGAAAGAATGGAAAAGAGCACTAAAGCTATAAGAAATCTTGAGGAAACAGCCCAGTTCAAAGGGGCGGGAAGGATATTCTGTTATGCTTCAAAGAGCTATGAAGTCCAGACGCAAGATCTGATAAGAAGGATGCTGGGAGATGGGAAGGAAGTCTATGTTCCAAAAACAGATAAGGAGAACCGCACCCTTATCGTTTCACAGATAATGGATTTTGAAAAGGATCTGGCGGCTGGGGCTTTCGGCATACTCGAACCTTCAAAAACGAGAGAAGCAGATATAAAGAAAATAGAGATGTGGATAATACCGGGCATTGCGTTTGACAGGAGGGGGTACAGGGTGGGTCATGGAAAAGGCTATTTCGATTCATTTTTCAGAAAAAATAGTGTCAGGGGAATGAAGCTGGGCATGGCTTATTCTTTCCAGATTGTTCCCAGAGTGGAAGAAAAGACTTATGATGTGCCTGTGGATATGGTGGTGACAGAGAGGGAGGTTATTAATTGCAAGGGGGAAAGATAATTATGACCGCTGTCATTCTTGATGGGAAAGCATTGTCTGAGAAAATAAGGAAAGGCCTTATTCAGGAGGTTGCAGGCCTGAAAAGGAAAGGTATAGTTCCTCACCTATCCATAGTGCTGGCTGGAAACAATCCGGCTTCTGAAGTTTATGTCAAGAGCAAGCTCTCCAAGGCTGTGGAAATAGGGATAAAAGCGGAGCTTGTCAGGCTGCCTGCTGATGTGAAAGGGAAGGAGCTGCTTGAAAAGATAAAGGAGCTGAACCAAGACAAAAGGATAACAGGGTTTATTGTGCAGCTTCCGCTCCCGGGGAAAATAGACCATAAAATACTGGAAAGCGTTTCCCCTGAGAAGGATGTTGACGGCTTCCACCCGCTGAATGCAGGGCTGTTGGCTGCCGGGAGAGCGAGGTTCATACCAGCAACGCCCAAAGGGATAATGAGGCTGCTGGAGGAATACAAAATAAAGCTAGAGGGAAAACGGGCTGTAGTTGTGGGGAGGAGCGATATTGTAGGAAAGCCTGTGGCAATGCTGTTATTGCAGAAGGACTGCACTGTTACAATATGCCACTCAAAAACAAGGGACCTTGCTGAAATAACCAGACAGGCGGATATACTTGTTGCTGCTGTCGGAAAAGCGGGGCTGATTACAGGGGATATGGTGAAAGAAGGCGCAGCGGTTGTTGATGTGGGGACAAGCAGTGTGAAGGGGAAACTGGTCGGGGATGTTGATTTTGAGGGTGTCAAGGGGAAGGCAGGATGGATAACCCCTGTTCCAGGTGGCGTGGGGCCCATGACTGTCGCAATGCTGCTGGAAAACACGGTGCAGGCGGCCAAACAGAAGACTGGATAGCCTTTTTATACCCCTCCGACCATTCTATTATGGCCTATGGAAGTCAAGAGAGCTTTGATAAGCGTCTCGGATAAGACAAAGCTCGATTTTTTTGCCAAATCGCTCCATTCACTCGGCACTGAGATTATAGCCACAGGCGGAACGGCAAAATTCATAAAAAGGCTTTCCATCCCTTTTAAAACGGTTGAGGAAATAACAGGCTTCCCTGAGCTTCTTGGAGGGAGGGTCAAAACGCTCCATCCGGCAGTGCACGCAGGGATTCTTGCAAGCAAGGAGCAGGAAGCGGAGCTGAAAAAGCACGGGATAAAAAAGATTGACCTGGTTTGCGTGGATCTTTACCCTTTCGAGAAAACCGCTGCAAGCACTGAAACTGGAAGCGGGGAAATAATGGAAAATATTGATATAGGCGGTGTCGCGCTCCTGCGGGCAGCGGCCAAGAACTATGAGAACGCCGCAGTTGTGTCAAGCGTTTCCCAATATGAGAGCGTCATTGATGAGTTGAAAAAAAGCAGGGGCAAAATTAGCGAGGAAACCGCAAAGATGCTGGCTGCCAAAGCCTTTGAAACAGTTGCCTACTATGATTCCATAATAGCAAAATATTTCGCTTCAAACATCCGCAAAGAGCTGTTCC
This sequence comes from uncultured archaeon, assembly GCA_964448625.1. Lineage (GTDB taxonomy): Archaea > Aenigmatarchaeota > Aenigmatarchaeia > QMZP01 > QMZP01 > CAYUWT01. Next base: position 715 of record CAYUWT010000155.1, on the reverse strand, counting down.
CTGAGCATTTTACGATGCCCCTGCGGAAGGTGTGCGATTGCCGGTATGGGGAGAACCCGCACCAGAAAGGGAGCGTTTACCGCCTTTTCAATGCAGACGGAACTGATATAACGCATGCTGAACAGCTGTGGGGGAAGGAGATGTCGGCCAACAACTTTGCGGATTCGGGCGCTGCCGTTTCCCTCATACTCGAATTTGAAAGGCCTGCGGCTGCAATAATAAAGCACACAAACCCTTGCGGGGTCGCCGCAGGGAGCACATTGAAGGAGGCATTTGAAAGGGCACATGAGTGCGACAAAACAAGCGCATTCGGCGGCATTATTGCGCTGAACATGGAATGCGATATTGAAACAGCCAGCCTGATAAATTCTTTTTACAATGAAATTGTTGCCGCTCCCTCTTATTCCAAAGAAGCAGTTGAGGAATTGAAGAAAAGCAAAATGAGAAGGATACTCAAGGTTCCGCTGAAAGGCTTTGGGAATGAACTTAGTGCAACAAAGATACTCGGGGGCGTGATTGTGCAGGAAAGGGACACCCATGAGGTGAAAGAATCGAACATAGAGGTTGTGGGCAAACTGAAACCAAGTAAAAAGCAGATAGAGGACATGCTGTTTGCATGGAAGGTGGTCAAGCACACAAAAAGCAATGCCGTTGTCATTGCAAAAAACAGCGCAGCAGCTGGGATAGCATCGGGGTTTACAAGCAGGGTTGATGC
>CAYUWT010000154.1:0-2813 GCA_964448625.1 uncultured archaeon | reverse complement strand
AATGTGTTGGGTCAGGTAAAATAAGCATACTGTGGGAATTTAGGGATGAAGCCGCTTTATAAACAACCCGCACAAATATTGCACAGGTATTAAGGGATACCGTTAAAGAAATAAGGAGTGGCAGCATGGCATTCAGGAGTTTTGGCGGGCCGCGGCAAATGTTCAAGGCCAAATGTTCCGACTGCGGAAATGACTGCGAAGTGCCGTTCCAGCCTTCCGAAGGGCGTCCGGTTTACTGCCGCGACTGTTTTGCGAACCACAAGCCAAAAAGATTCTAATCAGACTTTCCCGGACATTAATGTCCGGGTAGGCTGCTGAGTTCGGAGAACAAAACCCATTGTTTTTCCTGTTTCTGTTTTTGCATGCAATACCTTCCGGTATCAATATCTACTTTCCTCCTCCCCCATCCCTCATAAAGCACTTTTCTGTCACTTGAATCACAGGCTGAGGCTGATATTCCTGGTCCTGCAGGACCCTGCACAAAAGGTGCAGTAAGCGGGTTTAAGACTGCCTATGGATGCAGTGCAGCCGTTGAGCTGTATGCTGGCGCCACAGATGGCGCATGCATCAGTGCTTTCAGGGACTTGCATTCTTCCAGGCATTGCAACACCACCAACTACCCGAACTTTAAAGTTCGGGAAATCTGGTGGAATATTGGAATGGTGATTTATTAAGGATATTGTTTTGATAAAAAAATTATCAAAAAATTATTATTTATCTATTAAATTTGTTTAATGATAAAAATTTTAACATTTTTTCAATAAAAATGTCAAAAATATCGCAAAACCTCTTTTGATTTTTGTTTTTGATATCTGATAAAATTTTAATTAGAAAATTATCATCAATTAAGTATTTTAAGTAGCTAACCAAAAAAGCAGCAACAAACCTATGAAAAAACAATCCGGAAGTGCGAATGCCGAAGAAGGAATCAAAAAGGAGAAAGAGTTTTTAGAAGCGTTGCATGAGACAACCCTCGGCCTGATGAACCGCCTCAATATCAATGAGCTCCTGGACAGCATAGTCAGGCACGCAGCGCATCTTTTAAACACACCTTATGGCTACCTGTATCTTCTTGAACCGGACGGGGAGATCGAGGTGAAGGTTGGTCTCGGGGTTTTCCGGAGATACAAGGGCTTCAGGATGAAGCCGGGGGAGGGGATGGCGGGGAAGATTCTGCAGACAGGAGAGCCTTTGATAATCAACGATTATGATTCATGGCCCGGCCGCTCTCCTAAAGTAGATTACAACGTTTTCCATTCGACTGTTGGTGTGCCGCTCAAGTCCGGCGGGAAGACTGTGGGCGTTCTTGGCATGGCCCACGTGGAAAAGGGAAGGATATTCAGCAGCCAGGAGGCTGGAATGCTGGCAAAATTCGCCGAGCTTGCATCCATAGCCTTCGACAACGCAAGGCTTTATGCCCGGGCTATCGGGGAGCTTAATGAAAGGAAGAAGACAGAGGCAATGCTTGCCGAAGCGCAGGCTACAGCCCACATAGGCAGCTGGGAATGGGACATTGCAATGAATGCGGTAAGCTGGTCGGATGAGCTTTACAGAATCTACGGCCTTGACAAAAAGGGGTTTGGCGCTGCTTTCGAAGCCTTTCTCGGGAGGGTGCATAAGGAGGACAGGGAAATGGCAGAGCGCAAAATAAAGGAAGCCAGGCAAACCCTGAAACCCTTTGATTTCTACGAACGCATAGTGCGGCCGGATGGCAGCATAAGGGTGCTGCACACGAAGGGGAATGTTATAGCAGATAAGAGGGGGAGGCCTCTCAGGATGGCAGGGACATGCCAGGATGTCACAGAATGGCGGAAACTGGAAGAGGAGAGGGAAAGGATGAAGAGGAAGATAGAGGATTATGCGGAAAGGCTGGAGCACAAGGTCAGGAGGCTTGAAGGAAGGTCGCTGGACATCAACAGCAACGAGAAAAACATCCTGTTCTCGCTGGTAAAATGGCCTGAAAAGAATGACATGGAGCTTTCAGCTGTTACAGGCATCAAAAGGCCCACAGTTACTGCAATCAGGAACAGGCTTGTCAAGGGCGGGTGGGTCTCGCGTGCCAGAATACCAGGCTTCCTCGCTATTGGCTGTGAGATACTCGGCGTTTCCTATGGGAAGGCGCATCATTCCGACATGGCAAAGCGCTTCCGTGTCATGGATGCGCTGTCCAGACAAGCGGAGGTGGTGTTCATGCAGTCGACCAATTCCCATTTCTTCTCAATCTCCTTCTTCAAGAACCTAGCTGATGCCCATATCAGGGGCTCCATGCAGGGTGCGCAGGAGAGGGAAAGGGGAAGCTATTCATATTATTTTCCGCTCGGGGCATGCAGGGTGAGGAGTTTCATGGATTTTAGCGGCTGCATGCGGGAGCTTCTCTCACCAAGCATAGCGGAAAGCTCCCAGAAAAAAACGCCAGCTGTTTCCATGCGTGAGGAGCTTTCCGCGAAGGAAAAAAGGATGCTGTATGCTCTGCTGAAATACCATGGTAAGACAAATGCGGAGCTCGCAGGGCTGCTGAGCGTTACACCACCGACGGTTGCAAAGGCAAGAGACAGGCTGGTCGCAAGAGGGATGCTCTGCGAGGCCGTGGTGCCCAGCATAAAAAAGCTGCATCACACTTTAGTGTTTGCCCATGCCAGATTTGTCCCGCGCGCAGGGAAGGATTTGCGGGAAATGGCCCTTGAAAAAATTTCAAAATATGTCAGCGAATTCATTTTCATCGAGATGCAGAACGAGATTATGATGGCAGGGATATTCAGGGACTACCCGGAAAGGGAGGCTGAATTCAGCAGCCTTCTCGATTCCCTGCTCCT
>CAYUWT010000153.1:0-2814 GCA_964448625.1 uncultured archaeon | reverse complement strand
GCGGTTCTGTCATTTTTTGAGGATTATTTAGGAAAGGTTTATATAGTTATCTTATGTAAAATAATTATTCCAATGAAGAAGCCAAATCACTGCTCAAATTTGCTTATCATAGTTCTGGCAGGCTTGTTTCTAATCTCTATGTTTTCAGGGATAGCTAATACATTAAAAAATAATAATGCAAAATTTATCTCTCAGTAGGTTCCAGCTACTTTGGAAGTTGGGCAGGCTACGAAAGTCTCTGTTACAATGAAGAACACTGGCGGCAATGTGTGGAAAATAGATAGTGATAATATGAGAAGCAATATGAAGAGAATTAAGCAAAAAGTGCTTCCAATTTTAAAGCAGCACAAGGTAAATAGGGCAGCTTTATTTGGCTCCTGCGTAAAAGGCACTCTGAAAAAAAGCAGTGATATTGACATATTGGTAGACATTAAAAAAAATATTAGCCTTCTTGACTTTGTTGGAATTAAATTGGAGCTTGAAGAAGCATTGAATAGAAAAGTTGATTTGGTGGAATATAGCACAATTAAACGTCTTTTGAGGAAAAAAATTCTGCAACAGCAGGTGAAAATATTATGAGTAAAGATGTTATGGTATATTTAGACGATATTCTCGAAAGCATTGCACAAATAGAAAAATATGTCAGGAAAACTGCTCAAAGTAATTTCAATAAAAATGTACAGCTTCAAGATGCTGTTTTAAGGCAATATCGGCAATGAAAACAATAAGGACAAATTGGTCGCAAAGTGTTATGAAAAATAATACTCCTCAGGTTATCATCAGTATCGTCATTGCGATCGTTCTCGCAGGCGCGGCAGGGATTTATCTGTGGCAGAAAAGCGATGTACCGGCCTACACCTCGTTCGCTGCGAATGTCGCTCCCGTAGGGTCTGACACGTCTCGCGCTGTCAACGATGCAATGATTACGATTCATGCGGACCAAGCCACCGGCGCAAAGAAATCCATGCAGGGACTTCTTGCTGGAGTGGATTATTACAGAGAGGGTATGTCGCCCGCGCCTCCAGAACTGAAAGATTTAGTCCCCCCTTTGAAAATAGAATTTTGGCGCGTTCCGGAATTCAGTCAATACCTTGTGGCGCGTGCGCTCGCTCCGCAGGCAAAGATTGCTATGATCGGAGTAAATGGATATAACGAGCATTTTTCAGGAGAGAAAGGAGAAGACTATGCAAAACGGATGGAGCGGCTGCTTGAAGACAGAATGCGGGAAGCGAAATCAAAGGGGTATCGCATTGATTACTGGGATCTTGTCAATGGACCTGACTGGTTAGCTGGTCCCACCGTTTCCCTCGAGCTTGAATTTGTAAAACGCTTAATTCTCAAGGCGCGTTCTGTAGATCCTACAGCAAAAATAGTGGCGCCTTCGTTTGATGCATACGACACCATCATGGAGCGATTGGATGCGTTTCTCGCTATGTTGGCTCAAAATAATCTTCACGTAGAGGGTCTCTCATGGCATGAATTTGGTTCTCCCCAGGATATCATTGCCAATGTTGCTTATATTCGCGACTTGATGCAGGAAAAATATATTAATACCTCGGTATGCCGTCCGCAATGTCCAGAAATACATGTCAACGAATTTCAGGGTAGTGAAACCTTTCTTTATCCCGGCTGGATTCTTGGGTTTCTGTATGCGCTTGAGGAAAGCAATGTTGATTTTCCCTCTAAAGCATGCTGGTGGGATATTCCTACGTTCGAGGGCGGGAGTCTTTACAATGCGTGCGCGTCTGGTCTTGATGGTCTTCTTTATATTGACGGTAAAACACCGGAACCAGCGTATTGGCTTCATTTGGCATATAGCGCGTTTGCTGATCGTCCGCGGCTTGTGACTACAAGTACCAAGCCAGCACTAACTACGCTGGCAACAAAAGATGATGCGACACGCCAATTCAGAATACTTGTTGGCCGCTATGACGGATCAAATTCAGATGTAACCATTAAGATCGTAAATTATCCTTATTCGCAAGATACGGTAATGGTGAATATAGAAAAATATCCCGCTCTGCCGCTTCCCTTGAGGCCGCTTCCTGAACCTGTTGCGCTGCCTCCACAGACGCTTACCATAAACAGAGACGGTTCTCTTACCATCCCTCTCACCGGATTTGAAGATGGAGATGCGTACAGTATACTTCTTGCGAGTCCCGCAGCCGCCACTATTGAGGTCAATGCTGGGAAGGTCCTTGGGGAGTTGCCATACCTCTACCGGGCGGGAATGTTCGCGTACGGCGCCGAGCGGCTCTATCCTGCGTATCTGCAGGAGAAATTTTTACTGGATCATCGGCCGGGAGCTTTCGAGTTCGGCATCAATCATGTTCTTGTTCCTTCGGAGAGCCGGGCGGATCTCTTGAAACGGTTTCGGTCTCAACCCGAATACGATGCATTTTTGAAAAAAATCATCGAGCATGACGGGAAAATCGTCATTGCCATCTTCGGCATGCCGCGGTGGCTCTCGGCAAACCCGAATGATACGCGACCCGTTGAGCCGGGGGAGTGGATGCAGGTCTGGGCTGCTTCGCCGCCACAGGATTACGATGCCTGGGCGCAATTGGTCGAGGATATTGTTCACTACTATTCAAATGAACTCGGCCTCCGCAATGTGGAATATAAAGTGTGGTGGGAGCCGGAAAATATCCGCTGGCAGGGTACCGAGGAAGAATTCTTTAAGCTCTATCAGTACAGTGTCAAGGGAGCGAGACGAGCGAATCGAGAAGCGAAGGTTGGAGGGCCCTCTGTTGCTGGCTGGTCGAGCGTCTTCTGGAGAAACCGCGGTAAGGAAGGGCAGAATCCAATGCTCTA
>CAYUWT010000152.1:0-2817 GCA_964448625.1 uncultured archaeon | reverse complement strand
TCTGCAATACCCACCCTCAAAGTATCAGAGCTTGCCTTGCCATAAGTGTGAATCTTTTTCGCCATGCCTTCAATATCCTCGAGCGTTCTCAGCAGCTTCGCTTCGCCCCCGAAATCAAAGAAATCTTTAATGGTATTGAAGCCGAAAACGAGGAAAAGCCCCACTGCAATGGCCGCGAAAATAAGCATGAAAACCATCCCTGCGTCCATATGAATATGTTGTTGCTGTTTCTATAAAAATCAGGTTTTGACCCTGAGGGTAAAAGTCTTTGAAGATCCTCCCCATATGTTGGGGCTGTTGGGGTTACAGCTCTCTGCAGAAAGCTGCGCCCTCCTGCCATCCGGTGTGGTATCTGTGCAGGCGATTATTTCAAAAGAATAGCTTCCCGCTTTTGCATCGCTGGGTATCTTTATGTCTATAGGGGTTTTTTTGTTGCCGTTGGGCGTAATAGTAAAGATGCTAGGCTCATATTCAATCCATCTTTCCACAGTCCTTTCTGAAACTCCATCAGGAGCGTTCTGGACAATTATATTGACAGTATACTTGTGGCTCCCGCCATCCTGAGCGCTGTTCTTGATGCCTGCCGTGACGCTGACAAACGTGTTCCTTTCCTCTTCAATGCGGTCAGGAGAGATGTGAAATCCGACCTCGCTTTCCGCGAAAGCGCTTTCCAGTTCCTGGTCGGCAAGCTGTTTCCACTTCTCCCTCTGGTCATTCAGACTACCGAAAAATCCCTGAATGAAGAGAAGCGCAAGCGTGAGCAGAACGACGGCGAAGATAACGGTTATGATAAACCCCATGCTCAGCTCAAATGCCGCCTTCCTTTGCCCCATGTTTTAATCAATTTATAATTGTCCCAGCCTTCTTATAAACGTTAAAGCTACCCGAACTTTAAAGTTCGGGTAGTTGATGTGACCAAACCTATAGGCAACCTATAGTATAAATAGTAAAATATATCAGCGCCCTATGGGCAGACCATAAAGGTTTATATACAGGCGGCAATAAATAATTGATTGACGATTGGGATGTTGGGTTATCGCTCTGTATTTGTTTCGCTGGCCACGTTTTCAGTACTTCTCTATGCTTTGCCTTTAGCCTCTGCCGAAATAGTGACCTTCAACAACCTAGTGGCTGCCAACACAAGCAGCGGGTTTGGGCTTAACCTGAGCTCATCCTCCGGGGTTGCGCTTTCCTCGGCCCATCTTGCATGGAACGGGACCGAGCAGCCGATGGGCTCGCCTGAATCCCTATCCAACCCTAATACAGCAAGAAGGGTTTTCGGCCTCAACGGCGTGAGGCTCATGCCTATGGGCCCCACTGACCTGAACAACCCGCCTCCTCAGCTGCCTGATTACAGTTATTACAGTTATAACTTCACATCATTCCCCATCTATGGGGCAGGCGACGGCATAGCTTTTGCCATACCCACCGGCAGCAACTACACTTATGGCATACTGCGAATCAACGGCTTCTCCGGCCCCAACCTCACAATCTCATACAAGATAAACAACCAGACAGGCAACAGGACAATCAGCGCGGCCAGCGCAGGCGGAGTCTGCGGCCAGTATACGACTGAGCAGACATGCTTCAGCAACCCCAGCTGCTTCTGGGATTTCGGCTTCCAGTTCTGCAAGGAGGAGACAGGCGGCGGTGGAGGCGGTGGAGGCGGAGGCTTTGTTCCCTACTGCGACTTCCTTGACGGGCAGCAGTCGAAATGCCAGAATGTTACCGTATGCTTCTGGGATACACTGGAAGGCGGCATATGCGAGAACAACAACACGGTTTTCAACTACACCACAGGCATAGTGTGCTCCAACCTTAATCAATCAAGCCTTTGCAACAACTTCCGTGATATATTCCCGCTATGCTCATGGAACACAACGGCAGCAAGGTGCCAGCAGAACACCTCCAAGACCTTCAGCGATTTTGCGCCACCCCCTGTGCCCTACTGCGAAGCTGCCACCAACCAGTCTGTCTGCAACCAGCTGTTCACAGATTTCTTCATGCCCTGCGAATGGCAGGTCAACAATATCTCAAACACCTCGAAATGCGGCTTCCGTTTTGGCAACATATTCGTAGGTGATGTCCAGAACATATTCGATATAACCACGGAGCAGGCCTGCAAGTCAGCCGGAGGAACATTCAAGACGGAAACCTACCAGACCACCAACACCTACGGCCAGACTGTAACGGATACAAAGAGCTGGTGCGAGTTCGATTTCGGCTATGGGGGCGGAGGCTTCTCAAAGCAGTCATGCAACGAAGCCTGCTGGGCCTGTGAGAAAAACGGGACGAGCAACTGGGCCAATGTGAATGCGGCCCAGACGGCATGCGAGAACTCATCTTTGGGATTCTGCAAATGGTCAAACAACTCCTTTTCTCTCAACAGCTTAGGGTTCTGCAGCCCTGACTCAGCCTTGTCATTCGGTGGCGGGGGAGACTGCAGCTCTTTCTGCGGCGCATGTTTCAAATCAAGCGCCTGCTCCTCCAGCCCTGCAAACTGCAGCTGGCTGCCGGACCCCTTCAGTTATGATATCAACGGCGACGGATCGTTTGACAACCTTACTGACGGCACATGCTTCGTGAAGGCTGTTGCTGACAAGAAGGACTGCAGCAAGACCTGCAATGCCTGCCAGTCGCAGTCTGCATGCACCTCGAGCCCTGTAGCCGGTGGCTGCTCATGGAACACCACAGCCTCAGGCTTCCAGGTGTGCGTGCCAAATGGCCCCCCGCAGGAGATATGCTTCATACCGGGAGATGAGGATGGTGATGGTTTAGCCGACTGCTCTGACATAAACGCTACGGGAGGCTCCTGCT
>CAYUWT010000151.1:0-2819 GCA_964448625.1 uncultured archaeon | reverse complement strand
GGAGGTGAAACAATAGGGAATTAGGGAGTTTCAGCAAAATTTGTTACACTCCCTCAAGAGGAGGCTTATGTCCTCTTTCGCATCTTCAATGTCATATTTTACCGGAATCATCTTTTCCCTTGCTTTATCCAGCATTTCCCACAGGGAAAGCCCTGCCATTTCAGCGGCCCTCCAGAGGCTTACGCGTCCTTCGGAATAAAGTTTCAAAGCCTCTTCTTTCATATCTTTAATGACATCTATCATTTGCATTATTAAGCCCAGGGAGCTAAAAACACAGCTATTAACTTCCCGAACTTTAAAGTTCGGGTAGTTATTTCCCGAACATTAATGTTCGGGTAGTTTCCCGCACATTAATGTGCGGGTAATTTAATAAGCAACGCCAATTAATCTGATATGCCTCTCGACATCCATACGCTCTCCGTGATAATCTTCATAATAATCGTAGCGATAGTTCTCCTGCGGGACAGGAAGAAAGTTAAACGGGAATCCATAGTCTTCTTCCGCAGGACCCAGAGAGGGAAAGCGTTGCTTACGCGCACAGGGGAAAACCACCCGGTGTTCTGGAAGGCTGTGGGTAATGTTGCTGTTATAACGGGGTTTGCAGGCTCGGTCTTCATGCTGTTTGTCCTCACTATCCTTGCAATAAACAATATAGTGCAGCCTGTAGCGCAGCCGGGTCTGGCGCTTGTGCTGCCCAGCCTGGGGACCAGCGCGCTTGTAGGGACGGGCTACATAGGGGTGCCATTCTGGTTCTGGATTGCGGCCATAAGCATACTGATGGTTGTGCATGAAGGCTTACATGGAATAATGGCCGCAAGGGAAAGGGTGAGGATAAAATCTCTGGGGCTAGTGCTGCTTGCTTTCATACCCGGAGCGTTTGTGGAGCCGGATGAGAAGCAGATGAAGAGGAAGCCTGTGATGGCAAGGCTGAGGATATTTGCCTCGGGGAGCTTCGCGAACTTCTGCGTGGGGGCCGTTGCAGGGATGTTGATTCTGCTGTTTACGGGTATACTTTCCATACCCTTTTTGGGAAACTTTCCTGATTATACGGGCGGCATGCTGTACGATGTTTCTCCCGCAGGCGTGGGGTACGGGCTTGCTGAGGGATACCCTGCAAGCGGGGCCAACTTCACAGGAATGATAACGGCTGTAAACGGAATGCAGGTAAAAACCGCGGAGGATGTGGGCAGAGTCCTCGGGAATGTGACCCCTGGAACAGTTGCAATATTCTCTTCAACAAAAGGGAACTATACCCTCGCTGCGCAGGCTGATTCAAAGAATCCTGAAAGGGGGCTGTTCGGCTTCTCGCGGCTTTTTACTCTGCACTCGTATGAACTCAGGGAGGAATATAAAGGCATGGAGCCGCTGATTGCGGTGTTTGTGGGCACATACCCTTTCGGCTTTGGCGGGTGGAAGGACATACAGAGCGGCGGGTTGCTTTTCTGGATTTACCTTATAAATGTCGGGGTGGGGCTGTTCAACCTGCTGCCGATAAAAGCGTTAGATGGCGGTTTGATGTGGCAGGCTGTCCTCGAGAAGCTCAGCAGGCCGCATGCGAAACGCATAATGAACATCATAACCGCTTTCATACTGATTGTAATCTTCGCGAATTTCGCAGGGGCCTTCGGGCTGGTTTAAAGATATAATACCCTTTTGTGCGGATTGGTTCGGCTAATGCCCATAAGGAGTCTATCTTTACTGACCAGATAGCTTTTTAACTGAAGCTATAAAATAGTAAAACATGGAAACGGTAACTATCAGCAGGCAGGAATATGAGCACCTTAAACAGCAGGCGGAGATAGATGTTGAATTCCTCCGCCAGCTGGTTTCCAGCCTCGTAGATATCAGGCAGGGAAGAGTCAGAAGGGTCAAGTAGAGTTTATCAGGTTTTCAATCTCCTTTTTGTAGAACCCAAGCAAAAGCCTTATTGAATTGATGACTTTTCTCTGGTCTTTCTTATCGCTTACAGCAACCATGTAGACCGATTTTATATGCTCATATATGAGAAAATAAACCCTGTATTTACTGTGCTTTTTCTCTCTGAACCATTTTGTGCCTAAAGGGTCTCCAGCATATGGGCTCTCAGCCAGTTGGTTTTCAATTTTGTCAAGCCAGTTGCGGAACTCCGTGTCCATTTTTGAGATTTCCCTGTCAAAAGTTGCTGAATGGAAGATTTTATATTCTGCCATGGTTAGAATGGAATTTAGCCGACTTAAATAATCGTTGGATGAAGGGGAAATACCGGAACACTTAACAATTCAGAGAAGTTCAATTCAGGTAGATTAAAGCGCAGCACAAGGCGTTTAAATATTTAAAGAATACAACAGAATAAAAGGTCATTATGAACTTCAAGCTTGCGATATCAGACCCCAAAGCAAAGAAGGCTTATAACAAGGAGGTTGATCAATCAGCCTCCGGTCTTGTGGGGAAAAGGTTAGGGGAAATTATCACTGGCGACCAGCTGGGTCTGGAAGGCTACAGGCTGGAAATAACGGGAGGCTCTGACAAGGACGGCTTCCCGATGAGGAAGGATATTGCCGGAACGGCAAGGAAAAAGGTGTTGCTTTCCTCCCCGCCCGGCTTCCATCCAACGCTCAGGGGGCAGAGGAAGAGGAAGAGCATAAGGGGCAACACAGTGTCGGCTGATATAGCTCAGATAAACCTCAAGATAATGGAGGCGGGGAAGAAAACTGTTGAGGAGATATTCGGGGTAAAGGAGAAGGCGGAGGGGAAAGAGAAAAAGGCTGAAGGGGAAAAGCAGGAGCGGAAGAGAGAGAAAGAGGAGCCCAAGGAAGGGAAGGCTGAAAAGCCTCAGGCTA
>CAYUWT010000150.1:0-2838 GCA_964448625.1 uncultured archaeon | reverse complement strand
TATTTTTGGCAAAGGGTATTTATATCCTGAGCGCTGATTATAAATCATAGTTTCAAAAAGGGTAGCATATGAGAGACGGCTGCCCCGTGATGGGGTTCGGGCACCTGCTGGGGAAGAAATGGACAATCCCCATAATACAGGAGCTGCTGGCTATGGAAGGGGCGGGATTCAACGAAATATACAAGGCAGCTAGTTACATACAACCCAAGATACTCTCCCAGAGGCTGAAGGAGATGGAAAAAGCCGGCCTGATTGAAAAGGCCGCCTCCAGCCATACGCAGAAATACACGCTGACGGAGAAGGGCAGGGATTTCCAGAGGGTTGTCGAGGTTCTCAAGGACTTCTCAATCAGGTGGGAAGAAGGCGATCTCAGCTTCTGCAAGAAGATGAAGTGCACGGAATGTTTCTAGACTTCCCGAACATTAATGTTCGGGTAATATAGCGCTCCCTGTTGGGTGCAATAAGGGAGAAAAACAGGCTTTATTTCTTTCTTCTTGAGGCGCCTTTCCGGAAGAGAATGAATATCAGGAGCGCGGTGAAAAAAATCCACCCTGTTGCCGCGGCAAACAGGGCTGTGTCATATCCGCTGAAATATGCAGGGTAATAGCTTCCCATCATTCCCATCATCATAGGCATCATTCTGTTTCCCATCATGCCTCCCATAGGAGCGTCATTCACCCCGCAGCCTAACCAGTTCTCCCCCATTGCCACATGCATGCTGTGAAGGCTCTGGGAGCCTTCCCCGCCCATCATCCGGTCCATCTGCTCATGCAGCTCATCGCTTCCTGCCATTTTCTCCATTATCGCGTCCCCGAGCTGCTCGAACTGCTCCTCTGAAACATCCGAGCAGCCTATCTGTTGAAGCGAAGCGGCGTTCTGCGCGGCCAAGATTTCCTGAATGACCTCGTCGTATGACTTTTCAACATCTTCGTGGGCAAAGGCTGCAGGCAGATACAAGACGAGGGATGCAAAAATAACGCAGGCTAGCACTTTCATGCATACTGTTTGGAAAGGGGGTTATAATACTCCGCTATCAAAATGGAAAGTGCCTTAGTCAATAGTCGAACAGTGACAAAAGCTTTTTAAATAAAACAGCGATGTAAAAGCTTCCAATATGGCTAAGGTTTCTAAACCTAATCCAAAAACGGCTGGGATGGAGCATGCTAAACCGATTGAAATGATTGACGGTGTGCTCACAGTCCCCCACAACCCGGTCATATGCTACATAGAGGGGGACGGGATAGGGCCTGATGTTACTTCTGCCATGATCAAGGTTGTTGAAGCTGCCGTGCAGAAGGCCTACAGAGGGCAGAGGAAGATATTTTGGAAAAAGGTGCTTGCAGGAGAAGAAGCTTTCAAAAAGACAGGCCATTACCTTCCCGATGATACCAAGGAGGAAATATTGGACCACCTTATAGCAATCAAAGGACCCCTTACAACACCTGTTGGGGGAGGCTACCGTTCGCTTAACGTTACAATGAGGCAGGAGTTCGACCTATACACCTGCCTGAGGCCGGTTAAGCATATCAGCGGTGTCCCGAGCCCCGTGAAAAAGCCTGAGCTGCTGGATGTTGCGATTTTCAGGGAAAACACGGAGGATGTGTATGCCGGCATAGAGTGGCCGAGCAACACGCCCGAAGCAAAGTCCGTAATCGGGTTCCTTTCAAAAAAAACCACGAAACCCATACACCCGGAATCCGCAATAGGGATAAAGCCCATGTCCCCTGCGCGCTCCAAAAGGCTTATGAGGGCTGCTATCAGATATGCCATAAAGAACAAAAGGAAGAGTGTAACGCTGGTGCACAAAGGGAACATAATGAAATTCACGGAAGGCGGGTTCATGCAATGGGGGTATGAGGTGGCAAAGCAGGAGTTCCCCAATGAAACTGTAACACTGCAGGAAGTGGTAAATGGAGCAAGCCCTGACGGGAGGATAATAATAAAGGATGTGATAGCCGACAACATGTTCCAGCAGCTCTTGCTGAGGCCGGATGAGTATGATGTCATTGCCGCGCCCAACCTGAACGGGGACTATCTTTCAGATGCCGCGGCTGCGCAGGCAGGAGGGATGGGAATGGCGCCGGGAGGCAACATAAACTTCGAGACCGGGATGGCTGTTTTTGAAGCGACGCACGGGACAGCGCCCAAATATGCGGGGCAGGATAAAGTGAACCCGCTTTCAATCATACTTTCCGCGGAGATGATGCTGGATTACATAGGATGGAAGGAGGCGGCAAGGCTTATACTGCCCGCGGTTGAGAAAACAATAGCTCAGAAAACGGTAACATATGACCTTGCGAGGCAGATGGAAGGGGCCAAAGAGGTTAAATGCTCGGAGTTTACGCAGAGGATAATAGAGAACATGGGGTAACTTATGGCGCAGAGGGGTTTAAGGGAATATGATGCGAAGAGGCTGTTTTTCAGTTATGCATACGGGACGGATTACGAGTGCGCTCTCATAAGCAGGGATACGGATATTGATAAGCTGCCGGAAAAATATCCATGGCTGGCCAAAAAAGGGCTTGTTGCAAAGCCGGACCAGCTCTTCGGGAAAAGGGGCAAGAACAATCTGGTTTTGCTCAATAAAAGCTGGAACGAGGCTAAACAATGGATAAGGGAAAGGCTCGGGAAGGAGGCCATTATAGGTAATGTTGAAGGAATTCTGACACACTTCCTTGTTGAGCCTTTCATACCGCATTCAAAGGAATACTATCTCTCCTTTGTCGCGTGCAGGAGCTGCGACCATGCCGTGTTTTCCGAGGACGGCGGCATGGAGATAGAGGAAAACATGGATATGGCTAAGGCGGCGGAGCTGCCGCTGATAGAAGATGGGATAGA
>CAYUWT010000149.1:0-2850 GCA_964448625.1 uncultured archaeon | reverse complement strand
GATTTCAAGCGCGAGCGACACATGGGAAAAGGACGTTTTCACAAACAAAGGCCAGTATGTGGGAAAGGTAAAGGACTTGGAGTGCGACCTCAAGAGGTTCAAGATAAGGAGCCTTGTCATAGAGGCCATGAAAGGCAGCTACATGTCTGAGATGCTCGGGAAGAAAAAGGGCCTTATCGTGCCGTTTTCAATGGTCGAGGCGATAGGGGACGTGATAATAATAAAGCACATCACTCCGCCTGTGGGCGGGGAAGAGCCCTCCATGCCTGCCGGGAGCGAAGCCATCAAGGCATAGCATAAATTCCATTTTGCTGCGATTTTTGGCTATTCTCTGATTTCTCTGATTTTCTTCGTGAGAACTTCGATTCCAGAATTTTTCACAAGCACCATATCCTCAATCCTCGCCCCTCCGAATCCCTTTATATAAACCCCGGGCTCCACAGTTATAACGCTGCCAGCCTCAAGCCTTTCAACAGGTTCATGCACCTCAAGCCCTATCGAATGCCCTATGTAATGCATGACCTTCCATCTGTGCCTGGACATTTCCTTCCTGTATATCTCCTGCAGCGCGCTGAATTTTACCCCCGGCCTTATGCAGTCCCTCACTGTTTGAGAAACCTCCAGCAGCCCGTTATATATCCCTACATGTTTCCTGTTTCCCTCCGAATGGAAGGTTCTTGTGACATCTGCGCAATAGCCGCCAACACTTGCCCCGCAGTCCACCATGCACATGTCCTGCGGTTTTATTTTGTAAACTGAAGGCGTGTGGTGTATGTAATACCCGTTCTTTCCCGCTGCCACTATTGGAGGGAACGCAACCCCTGCGTCCCTTTGCATGAACCCCATTTCTACCGATTTCGCGACCTGCGCTTCCGTCCTTCCGCTTATGCGGCTTTTAAATGCATGCGCAGTTACTTTCACCGCCTCCCGCATAAGATCAACTTCCCGCCTGTCCTTGACAGCCCTCGGCCGTTTTATAAGACTGCCTGCAGGCGCAAGCCTCGCATTCCTTTTCAGGATATTGTAATGGGCGGCAAGCAGGCTTCCCTCATCATATCCCACCCTTCCTTTCAGCCTTTTCGCAATCTCCCTGAGCTTCCTGTAATAAACAACCTCTATGCCTGCTGTTTCAGCCTCGTTCTCGACAGATGTTGCGTAAAGCCTCCATTCCTTCCCGGCACTAAGAAAAACACTGCCTGCAGGCATATAGCCGGTGTAATAGAAAATATCCCTGGGGTCAGAGAGAAGGAACGAACAGCTTCCCGAATGCGGGTAATTTAAACCGCCAAGAAGGACAGCAAGCTTTTCCCTCCTTTTGCGAAAACTGCCCGCATTCAATATTAATTTTGTATGCGGAAAGTTTAATTCCATAAATAATATCCGGAACCAGAATTAATATGGCAAAGATTATCCCACTCAAATCAGCGCTGGAGAACAAAAGCATGCGGCAGGAAATAATGCGCTCAATTAGGGAAGGGATGATAATTGTTTATCCCACAGATACGGTTTACGGGCTGGGCTGCAATGCGGAAAACGCAAAAGCGGTTGCAAGGCTCAGGGAAATAAAGAAAGCAGGGCATCCCCTCTCTGTGATAGCCCCCTCAAAAAGATGGATAGCGGAAAACTGCGTTCTCACAAAACCCGCAAGGCAATTTCTTAATAAGCTCCCCGGAAAATACACGCTGATCCTCCTGAAAAAGCATGAAGCCTATCTCTCGGCCGCAAGCGCCGGGAAAACAATAGGCGTAAGGATACCTGGCCACCCTTTCACAGGGCTGGTTCAAAAAACAGGCTTTCCTTTCATAACAACCTCAGCCAACATATCAGGCCGGCCCGTTGTTCAAAATACCGGCAGCATTCCTTTTGCGCAAGAAATCGGCATGGTAATAGACGGAGGCAGGCTTGGGAAGAAGGCCTCAAAAATCATCGATTTCACTGGTGAGAGGGCATTGACTGTCGGAAGAAAGTAAAATTTCAGTTAAACTTTATATGCCAGCATGCAAAATAGTTATACCATGAGGAGGGTAATAAGCGTGATGTCGGGCAAAGGCGGCGTCGGCAAGACCTTTCTCACGCTGAACCTCGGCCTCTCTTTCCATGACTTCGAGGAGGACAGCACGGTTGTCGATGCGGACCTCCAGAACCCCAATCTTGGCCTCCATTTAGGTTTCTATGATTACACTCTGACCCTGCATGACGCCCTCTCGAGGGGTATAAACATACTGGACGTTGTCCACCTGCACCACACCGGGCTGAAGATAATACCCGCGAGCATGTCGCTTGAATACCTCTACACCAACCCGGAAAGGCTGCAGGAGCTGATGAACGAACTGGAGGGCTATGTTCTTATCGATGCCGCGCCCGGCCTCGGAAGGGAGGTCGTATCGACACTCAAAGCTTCAAATGACGTGCTGCTTGTGACAAACCCCGAGATAACCTCGGTGACGGACTGCATAAGGACAGCGGAGCTTGCAAGGACAATGAAAAAAGCGCTGCTTGGGGTTGTGGTGAACAGGAGAAGAGGCAGGGGGTATGAGATTCCCAACGGGGAAATAGAGGAGGCTGTAGGCGCCCCTGTCATCGGGGTCATACCAGAAGACGAGAATGTGAAGAAAAGCATAGCAGCAGGGAAACCCATAGTCCGCTATAACCCTCACAGCAAAGCTTCCATATCCGTGAAAAGGATAGCGGCAGGGATACTGGAGAAGGAATACAGCCCCGGCAGGCTCCTTTTCCTGAAACAGTTATTTAGATAATTAAGGTTCGGGTAATTGTCCGCCGACACAATTACTTTCAAAGTATCTTTTTAGCTTTCTGAAGTATACACTCCAGAACCGATATCCAGAAATT